>NZ_JBBMEU010000006.1:0-57276 GCF_040096415.1 Megasphaera intestinihominis | reverse complement strand
CTGACTGCTCGTCCTGGCAGAACGAAAACGTCCAGCTGACTCTGCCAGGACGAGCAGTCAGCGGCGGCCGGACCATCAATATCCGCCATGTCCGCCGTCCCCTGGGCATCAGCTACGTCCTGGGCAACGGGACGACAGAAAAGAACGAACTCCTGCCGCCATCCCAGCCCGTCCATACGGTACCGGAACTCCGCCAGGTACAGGACGCAGTACCGGCAGCGGCTAAGGAAGGGAAGATGGGGACCGTCCTCTTTTGGGACCCTGTCATGAAGGAAGACGCCAGCCTGCCGTCTTTGCAGACCCGTCAGCCCGTCATGTCGCCCTGTGCTTTCCGCCTGACGGAAAGCGGCGTCGAACTGCGCAATCCCGACTTCGATATGCTGGCTTCGACGTATACCAGCAAGGGATACGTTATGTGGCCTTTGATCGACAACAATTTCAACCCCAAACTGACCCATCAGGTCCTGAGCAACAGCCGTCTCCAGGACACGATGGTCCGCCAGCTCGTCGGCTATGCCTTATTATATGATTTCAAAGGCTATAACATCGACTTTGAAAACGTCAATTACAGCGATAAAGATGCTCTGACGGTTTTTGTGGCCAAACTGTCCCAGGCCTGCCATGCCTATGGTATCCAGCTTTCCATGGATGTCACGCCCGTCTCGGACAGCCCCAACTGGTCCCTGGTCTATGACCGGGCGGCCCTGGCTCCGCATCTCGACTACCTCATGGTCATGGCCTATGACCAGTTCGGCCGGGCCAGCACGACAGCCGGCCCTGTCGCTTCCTATCCCTGGGTCGAACGGGCTGTACAGAATACGATCGATCTCGTACCGCCGTCGAAAGTCCTGCTGGGCATGCCGTTGTACATGCGCTTGTGGTATGAATCCAGCGATGGCCGCGATTTGCCGAAAGACATCCACGACTGGCCGGCTGTCGTCGGCGCACCGCCGGCAAAGGGCGTGAAATACAGCGAGGCCAGAGAAGAAGCAGCTGAAGAAGCGGCTGGGCCGATGCTGGTCCAGGTCGTAACGGCGGAACAGGAAAATGTCCGTCGGGCCAAACAGCCGGTCATCATGCCTGTCGAACTCGATGGGGAAACGTATAAGCGCCGTGTCCTGCCGCGTCGTATCAGGACGGCACCCAAAGCTGCAGCCACGGCTCCGGCGCGCAAGAGCGGCGGCAAGGGCAAGCTCTTCGTCCGCACGTTGACCATGGCCGACAGCGAAGACATCCTCAAGGCCTATAAGGACTATGTCGTCTGGAACGATGATCTGCAGCTCTATTATCTGGAACTGCCGCTGACGACGGGGACCGTCAAGATCTGGTTTGAAGATGAAAAGTCACTGAAAGCCAAAGCCGGCCTGGTCCAGACCTATGGTTTGGGCGGCGCTGCCTTCTGGCGCAAAGGCTTTGAACCGGCACATTTTTGGCAGCGTTTTGCAAAACATGAATTGACTTGACGACGCCCTGCCACTATAATAATACTCAAGACGCTGTAGTACAGTCTGTCTGTATTTTGACTGGGGCAGGATAGGAGGCTCTCACAATTGGAAAAGTATATTCCACAGGAAATAGAAAAGAAATGGCAGCACGTATGGGAAGAAAGTAAATGCGACTGCTGCACCGAAGACAACGGCAAGCCGCCGTACTACGTATTGGAAATGTTCCCGTATCCGTCGGGTAACCTGCACATGGGTCATGTCCGCAATTACACGATTGGTGACGTCATTGCCCGTTATCGCCGCATGAGCGGCTATAACGTCTTGCATCCTATGGGCTATGATGCTTTCGGTATGCCTGCAGAAAACGCAGCTATCAAACACAATATCCCGCCTGCAGAATGGACATACAGCAATATTGAAAACATGACACGCCAGCAGAAAGCCCTGGGCCTGTCGTATGACTGGGACCGCGAAGTTGCTACGTGCCACGAAAAATACTATAAATGGACGCAGTGGATCTTTGAACTGCTCTACAAACGCGGCCTGGCTTACCGCAAAGAAGCTAAAGTCAACTGGTGCGAAAAATGCAACACCGTATTGGCCAACGAACAGGTCATCGAAGGCAAATGCTGGCGCTGCGACACACCGGTCGTCAAAAAGGACTTGAAACAGTGGTTCTTCAAAATCACCGACTACGCAGACCGCCTGCTCGACGATCTGAAACTCCTGCCGGGCTGGCCGGAACGCGTCAAGACCATGCAGAAGAACTGGATCGGCCGCAGCGAAGGCTTGGAATTCAGCTTCGACATTCCCAGCCTGAAGGAAAAAGTCGCCGTCTACACGACGCGTCCTGACACGATTTACGGTGTCACTTTCGTCGTCCTGCCGCCGGAACATCCGCTGGTCCACAAGATTTTGGAAAACAATCCCAAGAAAGCCGAACTGGAAGCATTCTGCGAAAAAGTACGCAATACCAGCGATATCGAACGGACGAGCACGGAATCGGAAAAAGTCGGCATGTATACCGGCATCGACTGCGTCCATCCGCTGACGGGCAAGAGCGTCCAGATTTGGATCACCAACTACGTCCTCTACGATTATGGTACCGGCGCCGTCATGGGCGTACCGACGGGTGACCAGCGTGACTGGATGTTCGCTACGAAATACAACATCCCGAAGATCATCACTTTGCAGCCGAAAGACCACGAACTGAAGCTGGAAGAAATGGACCATGCCTATGAAGACAAGGACGGCGTCCTGGTCAATGCCGGTCCTTTCACGGGCATGGAAATGCATAAAGCCATGAAAGCCATCATCGACTACATGGAAGAAAAAGGACTGGGGAAACGCCGCGTCAACTATCGCCTGCGCGACTGGCTCATTTCCCGTCAGCGCTATTGGGGCGCTCCTATCCCTATCATCTACTGCCCGAAATGCGGCGAACAGCTTGTACCGGAAGACCAGCTGCCGGTCAAGCTGCCGGAAGACGTCAAGTTCACGGCTGGCGCCGTATCGCCGCTGGCTACGAGCGAACACTTCGTCCACTGCACGTGCCCGAAATGCGGCGGCCCGGCTACGCGTGAAACGGATACCATCGATACCTTCGTCTGCTCGTCGTGGTACTATCTCCGCTATACCGATGCCCGCAATGATGAAAAAGCCTGGGATCCGAAGAAAGCCAACCATTGGATGAACGTCGACCAGTATATCGGCGGCATCGAACACGCCATCCTGCACCTCATGTATTCCCGTTTCTTCATGAAGGTCTTCTATGACGCCGGCCTGGTCAACAATGTCGAACCTTTCGAACGCCTGCTGACACAGGGCATGGTCCTCCTCGACGGCAGCAAGATGAGTAAGTCCAAGGGCAACATCGTATCGCCGGAAGAAATCATCGCCAAATACGGCGCCGATACGGCCCGCCTGTTCATCCTCTTCGCGGCTCCGCCCGAACGCGACCTGGCCTGGTCTGACCAGGGCGTCGAAGGCTCTTACCGCTTCCTCAACCGCGTATGGCGCATTGTCCATCAGTTCCAGGACTTGGTCAAAGACGGCCTTGAAGGGACGGACTATACGGAAGCCGAAAAAGAACTGCGTTTCCAGGAATTCAAAGCCATTGCCAAGGTCACAGAAGACGTCCGCGGCACAGACGGCAACTACGGCCTCAATACGGCTGTCAGCTCGATCATGGAATATGTTAACGCCATGCATGGCTATGTCGGCGCTAACAAGACCATCCACAAGGCCGTTGCCCTGGAAGCCAACAAGAACCTGCTCAAGCTCCTGGCTCCCTTCACACCGCATATTACGGAAGAACTCTGGCAGAAATGCGGCTTTGAAGGCAGCGTCCATGCCCAGGATTGGCCGGAAGTCGACAAATCGGCTCTCGTCGTCGATGAAATCGAACTGCCTGTCCAGATCAACGGCAAAGTACGCGACCGCCTGACCGTAGCCGTCGACATCGACAAAGATGCCTTGCAGGAAAAAGTCCTGGCTTTACCGCACATCCAGGAATTCATCGGCGATAAGAAAGTAGTCAAATTCATCGTCGTACCGAAGAAAATCATCAACATCGTCATAAAATAAGTAGAGGCTCGCACGTGACGAGCCCGCCGGCCGCAGTTCGCAGTTTTGCCTCCCCTGATAGGGGAGGTGGCCTGAAAGGCCGGAGAGGTTGGGGTTAGCTATAAGCTGATGGCTAGCCACTGACAACTAACAGATATGGGCGCCCCGCGTGGCGCCCCTACAGTAAAAGGGCTTGTCGAAGTACGACAAGCCCTTTTACTTTGTACTTCTTTGAACTTAGTCTTTTCCTCAGAAAGGAGCCTTGTATGAAAGCATTTAAGCCATGGCCGGACCGTATCGTCCGCCAGAACACCTGTATGAATACGCGGGCTTGTGCCGTCTTAGTGCCGATTATCTACAAAGACGGGGAAGAACAGGCCGTGTTTGAAGTGCGCAGCAGCAAGCTGGGCTGGCAGCCTGGCGACGTCTGCTTCCCCGGCGGCCGCATCGACGACGGCGACGACAGCGCTCTGGAAGCGGCCCTGCGGGAGACGAAGGAGGAACTCGGCGTCGACCCATCCCATATCCACGTCTGGGGCCCCCTGGACTACATGGAATCACCTGTAGGCGTCACCGTATGGCCCTTTGCCGCCTATATGGATACAGATGACTTCGTCCTCAACCGGGGCGAAGTGGACCATACCTTTACGGTCCCTCTGTCCTGGTTCGATGAGCATGAACCGGAAATCGGCCGCGTCGAACTGGCTACCCGGCCGGCACCGGGCTTTCCCAAGGGCCTGGATATTTCCCATCAGACAGGCTGGAAACAGCGCCGGACGTATAACGTCAAGATTTATACGTATGAAAATTATAAAATCTGGGGAATTACGGCACACATCCTTGACAACTTCCGGGGTATCCGTGCTATAATACAACCGTAAGCTTTCCTTAATATTTGTAACCAGTATAGTTAGGTATACGTACAAAAGCGTATACGGAAAAGCAAGGCGTACTCTGTCAAGAAGATTTTAATCTTTTTGCCTCCATTAGTACAAAAAAGTCTTGTTAAAGTTTTAGGATGAGAAAATGGAATAGTGATATTGTGCTTTATAGGCTTTTTGCTATTGATTTAACATGTGAAAAGTTGTACAATGCATTTGTAAGCACTGAGACGGTGTGAATATATATCCAGACAGAATTTACTGTAAGGAAATGTATCGCCTCGATGTTCAGGTTTTTATCTTATGGCTTTACTAAACTAACTATACACTAAGGAGAGTGGAAACATCATGGATTTTAACTTAACAGATATTCAACAGGACTTCTTAAAACTCGCTCATGATTTCGGCGAAAAGAAATTAGCTCCGACCATTACGGAACGCGACCACAAAGGTATTTATGACAAAGACCTTATTGATGAACTGCTCAGCCTCGGTATTACCGGCGCTTACTTCGAAGAAAAATACGGCGGTTCCGGCGATGACGGCGGCGACGTTTTGAGCTACATCCTCGCTGTTGAAGAATTGGCTAAATACGACGCTGGTGTTGCTATCACCCTGTCGGCAACGGTTTCCCTTTGCGCTAACCCGATTTGGCAGTTCGGTACAGAAGCTCAGAAAGAAAAATTCCTCGTTCCTTTGGTTGAAGGTACTAAACTCGGTGCTTTCGGCTTGACCGAACCGAACGCTGGTACTGATGCTTCCGGCCAGCAGACTGTTGCTGTTAAGAACGACGACGGCACATACACGCTGAACGGCTCCAAGATTTTCATCACCAACGGCGGCGCTGCTGATATCTACATCATCTTCGCTATGACCGACAAGAGCAAAGGCAACCACGGCATTACAGCCTTCATCCTCGAAGACGGCATGCCTGGCTTCACTTTCGGTAAGAAAGAAGACAAGATGGGCATCCATACTTCGCAGACCATGGAACTCGTATTCCAGGACGTCAAAGTTCCGGCTGAAAACATGCTCGGCGAAGAAGGCAAAGGCTTCAAGATCGCTATGATGACTTTGGACGGCGGCCGTATCGGCGTTGCTGCTCAGGCTCTCGGCATTGCAGAAGCTGCACTGGCAGATGCTGTTGAATACTCCAAACAGCGTGTACAGTTCGGCAAACCGCTCTGCAAATTCCAGTCCATTTCCTTCAAACTGGCTGACATGAAGATGCAGATCGAAGCTGCCCGTAACCTCGTTTACAAAGCTGCTTGCAAGAAACAGGAAGGTAAACCCTTCACCGTTGATGCTGCTATCGCAAAACGCGTTGCTTCCGATGTTGCTATGCGCGTAACGACAGAAGCAGTCCAGATCTTCGGCGGCTATGGCTACAGCGAAGAATATCCGGTTGCTCGTCACATGCGCGATGCTAAGATCACTCAGATCTACGAAGGCACGAACGAAGTTCAGCTCATGGTTACAGGCGGTGCTCTGTTAAGATAAGTGAAGTTTATGATGCAGGCTTGGCATCAGCCAAGCCTGTTACATAAAAAAGATTTTAGGAGGCAAACGTAAATGGAAATATTGGTATGTGTCAAACAAGTTCCGGACACAGCAGAAGTTAAGATTGACCCCGTAAAACATACCGTCATTCGTGCTGGTGTTCCTAACATTTTTAACCCCTTCGACCAGAATGCTCTGGAAGCAGCTCTTCAGATGAAAGATGCTGACAAAGACGTAAAGATTACGTTACTCTCGATGGGTCCTGATCAGGCAAAAGACGTTCTTCGTGAAGGCCTCGCAATGGGCGCTGACGATGCATATCTTCTGTCCGACCGCAAACTCGGTGGTTCCGACACGTTAGCTACGGGCTATGCTTTGGCACAGGCTATCAAAAAAATAGCTGCTGACAAAGGTATCGAACAGTTCGATATCATCCTTTGCGGCAAACAGGCTATCGACGGCGATACCGCTCAGGTTGGCCCGCAGATCGCTTGCGAACTCGGTATTCCTCAGATTACGTATGCCCGCGACATCAAAGTCGAAGGCAACAAAGTTACTGTTCAGCAGGAAAACGAAGAAGGCTACATCGTAACGGAAGCTAACTTCCCGGTATTGATTACCGCTGTTAAAGACTTGAACGAACCGCGTTTCCCGACCATTCGTGGCACCATGAAAGCAAAACGCCGCGAAATCCCGAATTTGGACGCTGCTGCTGTTGCAGCTGATGACGCTCAGATCGGTTTGTCTGGCTCTCCGACTAAAGTCCGCAAGATTTTCACACCGCCTCAGAGATCCGGTGGTCTCGTTCTCAAAGTTGAAGATGACAACGAACAGGCAATCGTCGACCAGATTATGGAAAAACTGGTTGCCCAGAAAATCATTTAATCTAAGGAGGAACAGTGAAAATGGATTTAGCAGAATATAAAGGCATTTATGTAATTGCTGAACAGTTTGAAGGCAAATTACGTGATGTATCTTTCGAATTGTTGGGCCAGGCTCGCATCTTGGCTGACACCATCGGCGACGAAGTCGGTGCAATCCTCATTGGTAAAGACGTAAAACCGTTGGCTCAGGAACTCATCGCTCACGGTGCTCATAAGGTATTCGTATATGATGATCCTCAGCTCGAACATTACAATACGACGGCTTATGCAAAAGTTATTTGCGATTTCTTCCATGAAGAAAAACCGAACGTATTCCTCGTTGGCGCTACCAACATCGGCCGTGACCTCGGCCCGCGTGTCGCTAACTCCTTGAAGACTGGCCTCACCGCTGACTGCACACAGCTCGGCGTTGACGACGACAAGAAGACCATCGTATGGACCCGTCCGGCTCTCGGCGGCAACATCATGGCTGAAATCATCTGCCCGGACAACCGTCCGCAGATGGGTACTGTCCGCCCGCACGTCTTCAAAAAACCGGAAGCAGATCCTTCTGCAACTGGCGAAGTTATCGAAAAGAAAGCTAACCTCTCCGATGCTGACTTCATGACCAAATTCGTCGAACTCATCAAATTGGGCGGCGAAGGCGTTAAAATCGAAGACGCTGACGTTATCGTTGCTGGCGGCCGTGGCATGAACGGTGAAGAATCGTTCAAGACCGGTATCCTCAAAGAATGCGCAGACGTCCTCGGCGGCGCTGTTGGTGCATCCCGTGCAGCTGTTGACGCTGGCTGGATCGATGCTCTCCATCAGGTTGGCCAGACTGGTAAAACAGTTGGTCCGAAGATCTACATTGCATGCGCTATTTCCGGTGCTATCCAGCATTTGGCAGGCATGACTGGTTCTGACTGCATCATCGCCATCAACAAAGACGAAGATGCTCCGATTTTCAAAGTCTGCGACTATGGTATCGTAGGCGATGTCTTCAAAGTTCTCCCGCTCCTCACGGAAGCTATCAAGAAACAGAAAGGCATTGCATAAGTTATCTAACCGTGCATAATCAAAAGGTCTATCGCTATGCGATAGACCTTTTTTGCTACTGGCAGCTGGCCGTTAGTGTCTGACCACTAGTTCGTAGGGGTTCGCACGTGGCGAACCCGTTTCAGCATATGTGTGGTTTCCTATTCAAGTTGCTAGAAACATCATACAAATACTTGGCGGGGCGCCCACGGGCGACCCCTACAAACTCAAAAAGAGGCTGTCGCTTTAAGACAGCCTCTTTTCTCTCTTGACAACCCCCATTTCCTGCCGTATAATTTATGCATACATAGAGATATGTAAGATGCTTTGAAAAGGACAACACTTGATAGCTCCTTTATTACAGAGAGAGGCACGATGGTGAGAGTGCTTTATAAAGTCTGGCAAGTTACCGCCTTGGAGCAGGATTCCCGAAGTAAGTAGGGGGTCCCGGCCGCCCCGTTATCGCGCTTGAGTACATCGGGTTTTCCGGTGAACTAGGGTGGAACCACGTGAGTTATGCTCTCGTCCCTTGAGGACGAGAGCTTTTTTTATTAAGGAGGATGTTTGTAATGGCAGAATTAGTATTAAAAGACGGAAGCAAAAAACAGTTTCCCGATGGCATCTCTCTTGCCGAAGCTGTCAAACAGCTCAGCAACAGTCTTGCAAAGAAAGTATTAGTCGCAAAGGTAAACGGTGAAGTCACGGACCTCCGCGAAACCATTGTCGACGGCTCGACCGTTGAATTCCTCACCTTCGCCGACCAGGAAGGGAAAGATACGCTCCGCCATACAGCATCTCATGTCATGGCACAGGCTATCCAGCACCTCTTCCCGGGCGTCAAGTTCGCCATTGGCCCGTCCATTGAAAACGGCTTCTACTACGACCTCGACACAGAACACCGTTTCACACAGGAAGACTTTGCTGCCATTGAAGCTGAAATGGCTAAGATCGTCAAAGAAAACCTTCCCATTACCAAAGAAGTCTTGTCCCGTGCCGACGCTTTGAAACTCTTCAAAGACGCTGGCCAGGATTATAAAGTAGAACTCATCGAAGACCTTCCGGAAGATGCCGTCATCTCCATCTACCGCCAGGGCGACTTCGTCGACCTCTGTGCCGGCCCGCACTGCGCTTCGACCGGTGCCGTCAAGGCCTTCAAGCTGCGCACCGTTGCCGGTGCTTACTGGCGCGGCGATGAACACAACAAGATGCTCCAGCGTATTTACGGGACCGCTTTTGAAAAGAAATCGGAACTCGATGAATACCTGAAGATGATGGAAGAAGCTGAAAAGCGCGACCATCGTAAACTGGGCAAACAGCTCGACCTGTTCAGCTTCCACGAAGAAGGCCCGGGCTTCCCGTTCTTCCATCCCAAGGGAATGATCCTGCGCAACAACTTGCTTAAATTCTGGCATGAACTCCATGATGAAGCCGATTACGACGAAATCATGACCCCGATGATCCTCAACCGTCACCTCTGGGAACAGTCCGGCCACTGGGATCACTACCGCGACAACATGTATTTCACGACTATCGATGAACAGCCTTACGCCATCAAACCGATGAACTGCCCGGGCGGCATCCTGGTCTATAAGAGTAACGTCCACAGCTACCGCGACTTCCCGATGCGCATGGCTGAACTCGGCCTGGTCCATCGCCATGAACTCCATGGGGCCCTCCACGGCCTGTTCCGCGTCCGCTGCTTCACTCAGGACGATGCTCACATCTTCATGCTGCCGAGCCAGATGAAAGAAGAAATCTCCGGCGTCATGGACCTCTTCGACAAGGCTTACAAACAGTTCGGCCTGGAATATCACGTCGAATTGTCCACTCGTCCGGAAGACTCCATGGGCTCCGACGAAATCTGGGAACTGGCTACCAAGACCTTGCATGATGTCATCGAAGAACGCCACATCCCGTACGTCATCAACGAAGGCGACGGCGCATTCTACGGCCCGAAACTGGACTTCCACCTGAAAGACTCCATCGGCCGTACCTGGCAGTGCGGTACTATCCAGCTCGACATGCTCATGCCGGAACGCTTCGATATGACCTATATCGGCGAAGATGGCCAGAAACATCGCCCGGTCATGGTACATCGTGCCTGCTTCGGCAGTATCGAACGCTTCCTGGGCATCATCACCGAAAACTATGCCGGTGCTTTCCCGGTATGGCTGGCTCCGGTCCAGATCAAGTTCCTGCCCATCTCCGACAAACACCTGGCTTACTGCAAAGACCTGGCTAAGAAGTTCAAGAAATTGGGCATCCGCGTCGAAGTCGATGAAAGCAGCGAAAAGATCGGCTACAAGATCCGCAAGGCTCAGATGGAAAAAGTTCCTTACATGGCTGTCGTCGGCGATAAAGAAATGGAAAACGGCACCCTCGGCCTGCGCGACCGCTCCAAAGGCGATTTAGGCGCCAAACCGATCGACGAAGTCGTCGCCCACATCCAGAAACTCACCGAAACAAGAGAAGGCTAATAGCGTGAGTTTGTAGTTTGCAGTTAGAAGTTTTAAAATAAAGCCATCTACTAAAAACTAACAACTAGCCACTAACAACTAAAAAGGGCTTGTCGTCGTTCGACAAGCCCTTTTTTCTCATCACCAAAGGAGATTCACTATGATAATCAACTGGTATCCCGGCCACATGGCCAAGGCCAAGCGCCTTATTCAGGAAAATCTCAAGATCATCGACGTCGTCATCGAACTCGTCGATGCCCGTATCCCTATGAGCAGCACCAATCCCATGATTAAGTCCCTCATCGGCGACAAGCCGTCTGTCGTCGTCCTCAACAAGGCCGACCTGGCCGACCCGGCCGTCCTCGACGAATGGGTGGCCTATTACAAGCAGCAGGGCCGCAAAGTCCTGGCCCTGAACAGCAAAGGCGGCAAAGGGGTGAAACAGCTCATTTCCCTGGTCCGCTCCCTGGCAGCGCCGAAGCTGGCCCGCTGGAAGGCCCGGGGCCTCAAGAACCGCGCCGTCCGCACCATGATCCTGGGCATTCCTAATGTCGGCAAATCGACGCTCATCAACAAGCTGTCCCGCCGCAGTGCGGCCAAGACGGCCGACAAGCCTGGCGAAACGAAGGGCAAGCAGTGGGTCCACATCGGCGACCAGCTCGACCTCCTGGATACGCCGGGCGTCTTGTGGCCGAAACTGGAAAACCAGGTCAGCGCCTACCGCCTGGCAGCGACAGGGGCCATTTCCGATACGGTCTTCGACATGGAAACGGTCATCATGCAGCTCATCGAACAGTTATCGGCCCAGTACCCTGATGAATTGAAGGCCCGTTATAAACTGGAAACCCTCTGTGACAAGCCGCTGGATACGATCGAAGCCATCGGCCGCAAGCGGGGCTGTATCGTTTCCGGCGGCGTCGTCGACCTGGAAAAGACGTACAAGCTCATCCTCAAGGAATTCCGCGAAGGCAAAATCGGCGCCATCTCCCTGGACCGGCTGGGCGAATGGGAAGGGGAGGACTGACCATGGACATCGAGAAACTCCGCGTCGCCGACCTCAAGGCCCGCCTGGCCGCTGGCGGTGACGTCCAGGACCTCCTGGCAGCCATGAAAGAAGACGGCCGCGTGTCGGTCCGCAAGCTGGCTGCCGCCTATATGCGCCAGAAAATCCGGGAAGAAGCCGAACGGGAACGGGTCCTGCACATGTATGCCCAGGAAACGGCTTACTACAACCAAGGGCTGTACCACGTAGCCGGCATCGACGAAGCCGGCCGCGGCCCGGCTGCCGGTCCGGTCATGGTAGCCGCCGTCATCCTGCCGCCCTACTGGGAATGTCCCGGCCTCAATGACAGCAAAAAAGTCCCGCCGGCCAAGCGGGACGTCCTCTATGATAAAATTATGGCCGAAGCCGTTGCCGTATCCTGTGTGGCCAAGTCGGAAAAAGAAATCGACGAACTCGATATTTACCACGCCACCATGCAGGGCATGTACGACGCCGTGAACGGCCTGGCCGTGCCGGCTGAAGCCGTCCTGGTCGATGCCATGCCTCTTCGGGAACTGACCGTGCCCCATAAGTCCCTGGTCCACGGCGACGCCCTGAGCGCGTCCATCGCCGCCGCTTCGATCATCGCCAAAGTCACGCGTGACCGCCTCATGGTCGAATACGACAAAAAATATCCCCAGTACGGCTTTGCCGTGCACAAGGGATATTTGACGAAAATGCATATGGAAGCGTTGCAAAAATACGGGCCCTGTCCCATTCACCGCCGCTCTTTTGAACCGATAAAGAGCATGGTGAAGGGCCTTTCAGAATAAATCCTTCCGCCAGAGCATGATGACGGCGACGACGGTGCAGAACATGGCGATGCCTACGACGTAATAGAAGCCGGCTGTCGTGTCCTGGAAGGGGACGGGGACGTTGATGCCCCACAGGCTGAAGATGATCGTCGGGACGGCCAGCATGATTGTAATGGAAGCCAGGAATTTCATGACCAAGTTCAGGTTGTTGGAAATGATGGATGCAAAGGTATCGGACATATTCATGAGGATGTTGGAATACATCTCGACCATTTCGATAGCCTGCTTGTTTTCGATGATGACATCTTCCAGGAGGTCTTCGTCTTCTTCATACATCTTGATGAGGTGGTGGAGCGACGTATTGCGGCGCAGGCGCATGAGCCGTTCCATGACGATGCCATTGCTGCGCAGGGCCGACGTGAAGTACGTCAAGGATTTCTGTAATTCCAGGAGCAGGAAGAATTCCTTGTTGCGCATGGAATGGCGCAGGATTTCCTCGATGTCATCGGTCCGGCGGTTGATCTGCATCAAGTAGCGCAGGAACAGCGTCGCCGAACGGTACAGGATCTGGAATAAGAAACGCGTCTTCTTGAATGTATAGAACAGAGGATACTTATTCTCCGTAAAGGCGCGCATGACTTCTGTTTCTTGAATACAGAGGGTGATGATGAAGTCCGGTGTAATGAAAATGCCCAGGGGCAAGGTGTCATAACTGTCCGTTTCCAAGATGATCGGGATGTTGATGACGACAAAGATGTAGTTATCTTCGATTTCGACGTGGGAACGTTCTTCCGTGTCCAAGGCGGTTTTCAGAACATCAGTGGGGATTTCCGTGACCATGGATACGAGCTGTAAATCTTCGGAATCGGGATTTACGACGTGGATCCAGGATCCTTTTTCAGCCGATGCCAGGGAAATGTTGTCTTCCAGATGGCCGTTGCTGTGCTTATAAACTTGAATCATTACGGTACTCTCCCTTTCTGCAGAATGAGGGCCTTCAAACCTAAATTCTAATATAATCCATTAAGACAGGACTTGTCAAGGCTTTCCCTGATATTTTACACAAACTTTGCCCAGCCCTGGCTGGCGACGCCGTGGTGGCGGCAGGCTGGTAATTATGGTATCATTAACTGTACGAGTAAATAAGCAGAACTGCTATGCGGCGCCATACCGTGTCCGTCCGGGCAGTCCACAGAGAGAGTAGAAACTATGCAATTATTGAAAATGGAACTGCGGGGATTCAAGTCCTTTGCAGATAAGACGACCCTGACCTTCGACAAGGGCATTACGGCCATCGTCGGTCCCAATGGCAGCGGCAAGAGCAATATTTCCGATGCCGTCCGCTGGGTCATGGGGGAACAGAATGTCCGCCAGCTGCGGGGGCAGAAGTCGGAAGACATCATCTTTGCCGGGACCCAGACCCGCCGGCCCCAGGGGGCAGCGGAAGTCTCGCTGTACTTCGATAACAGCGACCACGCCTTGGATACGGAATTCACGGAAGTCGTCGTCACGCGGCGCCTCTTCCGCTCCGGCGACAGTGAATACTATATCAACCGCCGGCCGTGCCGCCTGAAAGATATCCATATCCTCTTCGCCGATACGGGTATCGGCCAGGACTCTATGGCCGTCATCGGCCAGAACCGCGTCGACCGCATCCTCAACAGCAAGCCCGAAGAGCGGCGGGTCATCTTTGAAGAAGTTGCTGGCATCAGCCGCTTCAAAGGCCGCAAGGCCGACGGCCTGCGCAAGATCGCCGAGACCGAGCGCAACCTGGAGCGCATCCGCGACCTCATGAGCGTCCTCGAAGAGCGGCTGGAACCATTGCAGGAACAGGCAGAAACTCTGCAGAAATTCCGCTGCCTCGACAGCGAGCGCCTGGCCTATGAAGGGACCGTGACCTTGCAGGAACTGCGCAACAGCGAACGCCTCCTGGCCAAAGCCGAGAACAGCCGCATGACGGCGGCGACAGAAGAAGAAAAGGCCGCCCAGGAACTGGCAGCGGCCGAGGGAAAACGCAAGGCCCTGTTGGAGGTCATGGCGGCAGACGACGAAAAACTGCGCCGCCTCGATGAAGAAGCCATGGCCGTCCACAACGAGCTGGACAGCCTCGTCCACCGCCGTGAAGCCTGCCGGCAGCGGCAGGCCGAACTGGCCGAGAACGAATCCCAGGCCGCTGACGACGCCGCTCAGCTGCAGCAGCGCCAGGCAGCCTGGCAGGAACAAAAAGAAACCCTGCAGGCCCAGAAGGACCAGAAAGCAGCTGAACTGGCTGCGGCTCAGAAGGCTTTAGCCCTGACTCAGACCCTGTTCGGCCAGGCCGAAGCCAAGGCCGAAGCGGCAGCAAAGGCCCTGCAGGAGCGGGTCGACGCCAACTCCAAGCGCAGCCGCGACGCTTTCATGCTGCGCCGGGACAGTGAAGACCTGCGCCGCCGCCTGGAAGAAAATGAAGCCGCCTGCCAGCAGGCCCTGAAGCAGTGGGAAGACAAGAAGCAGACCCTGACAGCGGCAGAAGCCCGCCATGAGGAAGCCCAGGCCCAACAGGAAGCGTGCCAGAAAAAAGCCGCCGCCTTTGAAAAGCAGGCCGCCTCGCTGCGACAGACGGCTCAGGAAAAGGGCCAGCGCCTGAAAAAAGGAGAAGACGAATACCGCCGCCTGCGCGGCGATGTCGACGCCGCCTCCCAGCGCATGCGCGTCCTCCAGAGCATGGAACAGGAACATGAAGGCCTGGGACGGGCGGTCAAAGTCGTCCTGACAGCCAGCCAGCCCTGGCGCAGCCGGCTGTGCGGCGCCGTCGGCGAACTCTGCCAGATCCCATCGCGCTTTGCCGTCGCCATCGACGTCGCCCTGGGCGGTGCCGTCCGTTACGTCGTCGCCGAAGACGAAAGGGCGGCCAAACAGGCTATTTCGTATTTAAAAGACAGAAAAGCCGGCCGGACGACCTTCCTGCCCCTGGATACCCTGCGCAGCCGGCAGCGGACAGCCGATGAAGAACAGGCTGCCGGCGAACCGGGCATGCTCGGCTTCGCCTCCGATGCTATTTCTTATGATGCTAAATATGAGAAGGTCTTTTCATCCCTCTTAGGGCGGACCCTCCTGGCCGATACCATGGATACGGGCTCGGCTGTGGCCCGGAAATACGGCCATCGCCTGCGCATCGTCTGCCTCGACGGGACGCAGTTCAACGCCGGCGGCTCCCTGACCGGCGGCAGCGCCCGCAATCAGGAAGGTTCCCTCATCAGCCGGCGGGCGCTGCTGCAGGAATTGCAGGAGACCTGCCGCCGTGGCCAGCAGCGTCTGGAAACCCTGGCCGCTGAGGGCCGGGAACTGCGCCGGCAGGCCGAAGAATCTGCCCGGGAACTGGCCCAGGCCGAAGACCATTGGCGCAAAGCCAGCCAGGCTGCGGAACAGGCCCGCTGGCAGGGCGGTCAGGAAGAGAAGGGCCTGGCCGATATCCGCCAGGCCCTGGCTGATTTTGACCAGCGCGTCGAAGCCTTGGAAAAGGAACGGGCCGACATGCAGGCCCGGCTGGTCGCCAAGGAAGCCGCCCTGGCCGATATGGAAACGGGGCCGGCCGCCGATGTCCAGCAATGGCAGGACGCCTGTGATGCTGCCAAGGCCGAAGCCGCCCAGTGCCGCCAGACCTTGACGGAAAGGCAGATTGCCGTAGCCAAACTGACAGAACAGGCCAGCCATGGCGACGACCAGCTGCGCCAGCATGACAAATGGCAGCAGGAACTGACGGTACAGGAACAGGCCCTGGCCCAGCGCCGCCAGGATTTGCGCCGCCGCCAGGAAGAAGCGGCCCGCCTGTTGACAGAACTGTCGAAAAATATTACCTTGAAAGAAGCCGATACGGTCCGCTGCGACCAGGCCAAAGAGGCTTTTTATCAGACCCGCAATGAGTCTTTGAAACAGAGCCAGGACCTGGATGGTGTCGTCGACGACCTGCGCCGGCGCCATCAGGATTGGCAGCAGCGCTGCAACGCTGCCGACATCCAGCGGGAAAAATACAAGAGCGATATCAGCCATCATGAAGAACGGCTGGCCATGCAGGGCCTGAGCCGCCAGGAAGCCATGGAGCGCCGCCGCGAAGGCTCGCTGAAAGAGCTCCACGACAAGGTCGCCTCCCTGAAAGGGCAGATCACAGCCCTGGGGACCATCAACCCGGCAGCTGAAGACGAATACAAGACGGCTCTGGAAAAGCGGGACTTCTACAACCGCCAGTGCGATGACCTGAAAGAATCGCGGGAAAAACTGCGGACTGTCGTCGCTGAAATCGACGCGGCCATGGCCGAACAATTCGCCAAGGCCTTCAAGGAAATCGGTGTCCACTTCCAGGATATCTTCAGCCGTCTCTTCGGCGGCGGTACGGCCCACCTGGCCCTGACCGACAAGGAACATATCCTGGAAGCCGGTGTGGAAATCTATATCCGCCCGCCAGGAAAGAAGCAGCAGTCCCTGACGCTTCTCTCCGGCGGCGAACGGGCCCTGACGGTCATTGCCCTGCTCCTGGCTTTTCTGGCCTATCATCCGGCACCGTTCTGCCTGGTCGACGAAGTCGACGCCGCCCTGGACGAAGCCAATGTCGAACGCATGGCCCGATACCTCAAGAATTACAGCGGTGCGACGCAGTTCATCGTCATCACACACCGCCGCAAGACCATGGAAGCGGCCAATACCCTGTTGGGCGTGACCATGGAAGAAAAAGGCGTATCGCGCCTGCTGACTGTCAAAGTAGATGAATTGTTAAAGGAAGGAACATAACTATGGGATTTTTTTCAAAACTGCGCAAAGGCTTAGAAAAGACGAAACACTCGCTCATCCAGAATATCGAAACCGTCGTCCGCGGCTATGCCAAGATCGACGACGACATGTACGATGACCTGGAAGCGGTCATGCTCACCGGCGATATTGGCGTCGAAACGACGGAATACCTCCTGGACCAGATCCGGACCGGTGTCAAATCGAAGGAAATCAAAGACGGCAACGACGTCGTCCCGTATTTGGAAAAATGCATCGTCGCCCTGCTCAATGAAAACGATGAACCCCTGCCGGAAACAGACGGGCCGCGGGTCATCTTCATCGTCGGCGTCAACGGCGTCGGCAAGACGACGACTATCGGCAAACTGGCCAAGTATTACAAGCAGCAGGGGAAATCGGTCATGCTCGCCGCCGGCGATACCTTCCGTGCGGCAGCGTCGGAACAGCTGACCATCTGGGCGGACCGCGTCGGCGTACCCATCGTCAAGCATCAGGAAGGCGCCGATGCAGCCGCCGTCGTCTTCGATGCCACGGCGTCGGCCAAAGCCAAGGGCATGGATATCCTCCTCGTCGACACGGCCGGCCGCTTGCAGACCAAGTCCAACCTCATGGAAGAATTGCGGAAAATGGCCCGTGTCGCCAGCCGCAACATCGAAGGAGCTCCGCAGGAAACGCTCCTCGTCCTCGATGCCACGACGGGCCAGAATGCCGTCAGCCAGGCCAAACTCTTCGGCGACGTCGTCCCCTTGACGGGCGTCGTCCTGACCAAGCTCGACGGGACGGCCAAAGGTGGCGTCATCTTGTCGGTCAAGCGGGAATTGGGCGTCCCTGTCCGCTGGGTCGGCGTCGGCGAAGGCGTCGACGACCTGCGTCCCTTCGATGCCGCCCAGTTCGCCGATGCCCTGTTCGATAAAAACGTCGCAGCCCGCGAAGCCAGCGACGAAGATTAGGAGGGAATCCCATGTTCGTAGGTAATATTTCCCAGTATGAAAAGGAAAGCCGTTTCCTGCCGGAATATATCCGGCCGTGGATCGAGAAATTGTCTTCCCTGGTCAAGTCGGACTTGAATCCCGGACGCCATACCTTCGATACAGTCAATTACATGAATGTCGATGTCACGGAAACGGCGCCGGCCAGCCAGCGTCTGATGGAAGCCCACCGCGACTACATCGACGTCCAGTACGTCCTCGAAGGCGAAGAGAACATCGGCTGGCAGCCCTTATGCCAGGCCGGCCCTGTCGTCGATGACAGCCGGGCCGACAGCGATGCCTGGTTCTACAATCCCGATGTCGCCGACGATACGGTCATTGCCATGACGCCGGGAACGTATGCCATTTTCACGCCGGCTGACGGCCATCGCTGCCTCTGCGCGCCTGACGGGCAGGGGAAGGCCATCAAGAAGGCCATCCTCAAGCTCCACGTCTAGAAGGGGGGATGAAGATGGAACTTATTCCGGCCGTCGCCAGGGCCCTTGAGGAACTGCGCCGTCAGCGGCCCCTCATTCACCATATCACCAATTTCGTCACCATGACTGACTGCGCCAATGCGACCCTGGCTATCGGCGCGTCGCCGACTATGACCAATGCCGTCGAGGAAGTCGCCGAAATGGCGGCTGCCGCCAGGGCCCTGGTCCTCAACCTGGGGACGCTCCAGGCGTGGACCCTGGAGGCCATGCTGGCAGCCGGTAAATCGGCCGCTGCCCACGGCGTGCCCATCGTCTTCGACCCCGTCGGCGCCGGCGGTACGACCTTCCGCACCCAGGCGGCCCTGCGCCTGCTGGATGAACTGCCTATGGCCGTCATCCGCGGCAACGCGTCGGAAATCACCTGCCTGGCAGCCCATAAGAGCGGCCAGGATTTCGGCGTCGACAGCCGTCTAGGCCCAGCCGACCCGGCCCTGGCTTCGTCCCTGGCCAGCCATCTCGGGACGACCGTCGCCATCACCGGCGCCGTCGATGTCCTTTCCGATGGCTGCCAGACGGCCGAAATCCGCAACGGCTGTCCCCTGCTGACCTATGTGACCGGTACGGGCTGCATGACGACGTCCCTCATCGCCTCCTTTGCCGCCGTGGCCGACCCGTTCACAGCCGCAGCCGGCGGCATCCTGGCCATGGGCATCGGCGGCGAGCTGGCCCTGGCAGGGGAGGGGAAGAATGGGCCGGGGACCTTTCACGCCCGTCTCTTCGATGCCTTTTATCAATTAAATGATGCTATCTTACAAAAATATGGAAAGGTTGTAGTACATCGTGAATAATACTGAACTCAAGAAAATGACAGTGACGGCGATTTTCATCGCCATCGGCGTCCTCCTGGCGCCTTTCGTATCCTTTCCCTTCGGCGGTGCCCGGGTCTTCCCGCTGCAACACCTCATCAATGTCCTCTTGTCGGTCCTCGTGGGCTGGCGCTATTCGACGGCCGGTGCTTTCTGCATTTCATCCATCCGCATTGCAATGGGCGTCGGTACCGTCCTGGCCTATCCCGGCAGCATGATCGGCGCCGCTTTATCCGGCGTTTTGTATAAAAAAACAAATTCCATCTGGGGTGCCGTCATCGGGGAAATCGTCGGGACCGGCCTTCTGGGCGGCCTCATCGCCTATCCTGTCGCCGCTTTCGTCCTCGATTCCAAAGTCGTCGCCTTATGGTTCTTCATCGTTGCCTTTTTGCCCAATACCTGTATTGGTGCGGCCTGTGGTGCTGTTTTATACAAAGTCCTGCCGATTCGGAAATTTGCCGAAGAATTGAGAAAATAATAATATCAACTTGTTTATTGACTTATAAGGTGCTGTATATTAAACTATAAATTGGTACTGAGTTTTATAGTTTGAGTTTCAAAAGTATCACCTTGTATTTTTTTGAGTAGGACGTGTTTACATGACAGAAAATATCCGCGCCAAGATTCTGGCCGAAGCCCTTCGTGAAATCAACCGCCATGGTTCCAATTTCCACATGGACGACTTAGCCCGTAATCTGCGCATCAGCAAGCGGACTTTATACGAAAATTTTTCGTCGAAACAGGAAATCATCGAACAGGCCATCGCCGATTTTACCGATAAGATCTATGCCTATCATCAGCGTATCGTCAGCGATCCGGCCATGACTTGCGAAGCCAAGCTCATCGCTTATTTCGACGTGCCCAGTGACAACTGGCAGGTCCTGTCCGTGCGGAAAACATCGGATCTCCTGGCAAAGATGCCCGGTACTTGTGAACGCTTGCAGTCCCGCTATAAAAAAGACTGGCTCCTTTTGGAACGGCTCCTCGATGAAGCTCAGGAGACAGGAGAATTCAAGCCCTTTGATAAGTTCCTGTTCTTGCGTATCCTGCATAGCGCAGCCGATGACATTATCGATTATTTTAATGATGTCAAACACGATTCCACCTTTAGTGACTATATGAAGCGCTGTATCAACGTCTTGCTTTATGGCATTAAAAATCAGGAATCGAAAGAAATAGGAGGAAAGTGAAGATGATACAAAAACGCAAACTTGCGACGATGAGCGTTACCGTACTCACCATCGCCGCGCTCTTAGCCGGCTGTGGGGCCAACCAAAGTGCGACTAAGGCTCCCGTTGCAGTCAACACGTACAAAGTCGTCGCCGCGGACACGCCGGTCAAGGCCGAGTACAGCGGTACCGTGACGGCAACAGACAAGGTGCCTGTCCGTCCCAAGATTTCCGGCCGTGTCGTAGAAAAATACGTCCAAGGCGGTCAGGAAGTCACGGAAGGGCAGCCGTTGTTCCGCCTCGACAGCCGGACCTATGACGCCGCCCTGGCCCAGGCCAAGGCTACCCAGGCCCAGTCCGAAGCCAATCTGGCCAATCAGCAGCTGAACCTGCGCCGTTACCAGACCCTGGCCAGCCAGGACGCCATCCCGCAGCAGACCGTCACCGACCAGGAAGCGGCTACGCAGCAGCAGCAGGCTGTCGTCGAAGCCAATGCAGCCCAGGTCGACGCTGCTCAGGATAACGTCGACGATACCATTGTCTATGCTCCGTTCAGCGGCAAATTGAACGTCGATGACGTACCTATCGGTACCTTTGCGACGGCCGGTTCGACGGCACTGGTCACCATTTCTTCGACCAATCCGGTCTATGTCGAATTCTCCATCAGTGAAGCCGAATACCTGCAGATGACCAAGCAGGCTGCGGACAACGCCGGCAGCTGGGGCGACCATCTCCTGCTCCGCTTGAGCGACGGCACCATGTATCCTTATGAAGGCCATGTCACCCAGGTCAACCACGGCATGGATGGCAACTCTGGCTCGATCATCGTCAAGGCCGTCTTCGACAATCCGGATAATCTCCTCATCCCAGGCCTCTATGCGACGGTCGTTTCCGATACCCAGATCCAGCGCAATGCGCTGTCCGTACCGCAGCGCGCCGTCCAGCAGACGCTGGGTAAATATTATGTATCCGTCATCGACGGCAATGGCGAAGCCCAGAACCGGGAAGTCACGCCGGGCCAGAAAGTCGGCAAATTCTGGATCATCAACGATGGTCTTCAGGATGGCGATACGATTATCGTCGACGGCTATCAGAAGGCCAAAGGCGCTGCCTTGGACCAGCACCTGCTGACCAAGGCCGATATCGACAACGACAGCTCCGATACGTCGTCGGACACATCATCGTCAAATAGTTAGGAGGCGGGATCGTGATATCTAAGTTCTTTATCGACCGGCCTATCTTCGCTATCGTCATTTCGCTGATCATTTCCATCTTCGGCCTGTTGTCGATGGCGACTCTGCCGGTTGCCAAGTATCCGCAGGTCACGCCGCCGCAGGTCCGCGTCTCGGCTGCTTATATCGGCGCGAATGCCGAAGTCGTCGGCACGACCGTGGCCAGCGTCATCGAACGCCAGCTTGTCGGTGTCGATAACCTGGTCAATATGGAAAGCTCGACGAACGATAACGGGTCTTACTCCATGACCGTCCAGTTCAAGTCCGGCAGCGATGGTGATATGGACACGGTCAACACTCAGAACCGCGTCAGCCAGGTCCAGTCGACCTTGCCGTCAGAAGTTACCCAGACCGGTGTTACAGTCCAGAAGTCGACGAGTTCCATGGCTATGGTCTTCGCCCTGGTTTCGCCCAATGGCTCTTATGATGCGACGTTCATGAAGAACTATGCTACCCAATACTTCATGGATGAACTGAAATCCGTCCCGGGCATCGGCGACGTCCAGGAATTCGGGTCTGACTATGCCATGCGCATCTGGCTCAACCCGATGAAGATGAATATCTTGAAGATTACACCGACCGATGTCATCTCGGCTATCAGCACTCAGAATAAACAGGCCGCTGTCGGCACCATCGGCTCCCAGCCGTCGCCGAACAACCAGACCTACCAGTATACCCTGCGTACCGACGGCCGCTTGCAGACGGCGGAACAGTTCAAGAACGTCATCGTCCGCACCAATCCCGACGGTACCATGGTCCGCGTCGGCGACATTGCCGATGTCAGCCTGGGATCCAAGGATTATTCCGTTGCCAGTAACCTCAACGGCGGCAAGGCTGCCGGTTTCATGATCAGCCTGACAGCAGACGCCAATGCCATGCAGTCCGTCAGCGGCGCCCGCAAAGTCTTGGAAAAGGCGAAACAGTCGTTCCCATCTGACTTGGATTATAAGATTGTCTACGATAGCACGACCTTCGTTACGGCATCGATCCACGAAGTTATTGAAACCTTCATCGAAGCCCTGCTGCTGGTCGCCCTCATCGTTTACATCTTCCTTCAGAGCGGCCGGTCGACGCTGATCCCGCTCATCGCCGTCCCTGTATCCCTTCTGGGTACCTTTGCCTGCTTCAAGGTCCTCGATTTCTCCATCAACACCCTGACGCTGTTCGCCATGGTCCTGGCCATCGGCCTCCTCGTCGACGACGCCATCGTCGTCATCGAAGCCGTCGAATACGAAATCAAGTACAACGCCCGAAGTCCGCGGGAGGCGACGATCATCGCCATGCAGAACGTACAGAACCCGGTTATCGGTGTTGCCTGCGTCCTGGCCGCCGTCTTCATCCCCGTCGGCTTCATCAGCGGCATGAGCGGTATCCTCTACCGCCAGTTCGCCCTGACCATTGCCGTGTCGGTCCTCATTTCGGCCTTCGTCGCTTTGACCCTGACACCGGCCATGTGTGCGTCGATTTTGAATGTCCACAAACCCAATGACAACCCCAAGGGCATTTACAAGTTCTTCCAGAAATTCAATGATGCCTTCGATAGGCTCATCGCCTGGTATGGCCTGCGCCTGGCTCACTTGCAGCTCCACCTCAAATGGTGCGTGGCCTTCCTGGTCATCATCAGCGCCCTCACGGCAGGCGTCTTTAAAATCATGCCGACAGGCTTTGTCCCGTCGGAAGATAATGCCTTCGTCATGATGAACGTCACCTTGCCCGAAGGCATTTCCCAGACGGAAACGAAACAAGTCAGTGAACAAATCAGCAAATGGCTGGAACAGCAGCCGGGCGTGACCAGTGTCATGAATGTTGTCGGTTTCAGTATCCTGGCCAATGGGCCGAAATCGAATGGGGCTACGTCCTTCATCGGCATGAGTGACTGGGATGAACGTAAAGATAAATCCCTGTCCGTCGACGCCCTGGTCGGCAAGATCATGGGCATGGGCAATCAGATTCCTCAGGCTACGGTCATCGCCATGAACCCGCCGCCGATCGACGGCATGGGCACGTCGTCGGGCTTTACGATGCAGCTGGAAAACCGCGGCAGCCATACGACGGCCGAATTGTCAGCGATGGCACAGAAATTCATCGCCGCTGCCCGGAAGCGGCCGGAAATCGGGTCGGCCTACACGGCCTTTGCTGCCGATACGCCGGGCTATGAGCTCGACATCGACCGCGATAAAGTTGCCAAAGAAGGCGTTTCCCTGAGCGACCTCTATTCGACGCTCCAGTCCTTCTATGGTTCCTATCAGGTCAACGATTTCACCATGTTCGGTCGTAATTTTAAGGTCGTCGTTCAGGCCGCTCCGGAATTCCGTGAAACCATCGATGCCAATAACCACATCTACGTCCGCAACAGTGCCAACCAGCTCGTTTCGGTGGCCAACTTTGTCCGACCGAAAGCCATCGGTTCAGCGTCGATCCTCAACCGTTTCAACGACTATCCGGCCATCAAGATTCAAGGGGCCCCGGCTAATGGCTACAGCTCCGGTGATGCCCTTAAAGCGCTGGAAGAAGTCGCTAAAGACACGCTCAGTGAAGGCTATGCCTATGAATGGAGCGGCATGAGCCGTGAAGAAGTCGAAGCCGGCAACAAGACGGTCTACGTCTTTGCCCTGGCTATCCTCTTCGTCTTCCTCGTCCTGGCCGCCTTGTATGAAAGCTGGAAAGTACCCTTTGCTGTTATGTTCAGTCTGCCGGCAGGCGTCTTCGGGGCTTCGGCCTTTGCCTACCTCCTGAACCAGCAGAATAACCTGTACTTCCAGATTGGCCTGTTGGCCGTCATCGGTCTGGCCGCCAAGAACGCCATCTTGATTATCGAATACGCTAAAGTCCGTGTCGATGAACGCGGTATGGATCCCGTATCGGCTGCTATCGAAGCCGCCAAGATCCGTCTCCGCCCGATCATCATGACGTCCCTGGCCTTCGTCGTCGGTTCCATCCCACTGGCCATGGCCAGCGGCGCCGGCGCCGCATCGCGAGTCGCGATGGGCATCACCGTCGTCTTTGGTACGTCCATTGCGACCATCTTCGGCGTCTTCCTCATCCCCATGATGTTCATCATCGTAGAAACATTCGGACACAAACGAGTCCGTCCTAAACAAACAGTCGGAAGACTGAAAGATATGTAGTATGAAAAAAGGCTTGTCGCATGTGCGACAAGCCTTTTTGAGTATTCAGTTTGTAGTTTTTAGTGAAGGTTTTTAAATTTAAAGCCATCTTCTACAAACTACGAACTCCGTACTACAAACTATAAAGCCAAAGGGACCTCACATGATGGCAGAAGCCTTCGTGCGATAGTCCCTTTTTTTAGTGGTTAGCGGATGGTTAAAAATTTGAAACCATCTTCTACAAACTCTGTACTACAAACTATGTTGAAAGAACAACCTCTCAGTCAGCTGCGCTGACAGCTCCCCTAGCAGGGGAGCCGGGCCACGAGCCACTAGCCACGAGCCACTAACCCCTAATCTCTCGCCAGCAGCCGTTCTTTCATTTCCAGGTAGCGTGTCGTGTAGTACGGTGCCAGCTGGGCTTCGCGCAGGTCGCTGCCGAAGGGGCGGCGGCTGATGGAGAGGATAGGCGGGCTCTGGATGCGCTTGGCGACGGCGAAGCCGGCGATGAGGCGCCACCACCGTTCCAGGTCGTCGATGAAGGCTTTTGCCGTCGGGAAGAGCTGATGGACATCGACGCTGCAGCCGATGTTCTTTTCCAGGGTGCCGTCGATGTACCATTCGAGGATGGTTTCCGGCGTGGCCCGCTGCCAGCGTTCGACGAAGGCGGCGAAGAGGTAGTCGTGATAGGGGTAGATGATCGGGTCGCCCTGGCCCTTGGTGATATCCTGCTTGTCCGACAGTTCGGCGCTGGGGACGATGTCGATGCTGCCCTGGGGCACGACTTCGCGCTGGAAGACCTGGTCATTGAGGTAGCGGGCCAGGTCGTAGACCTGATGCTTCCACAGGTCCGCCGTAGCCGCCAGGTAGCCGGCGCTGTCGCCGTAGAGGGTGGCGTAGCCGACGGACAGTTCGGCCTTGTTGGCATTGCACGTGAAGACGCCGCCAAAGGCTGCCGCCGCTGCGGCCAGGATACGGCTCGACCGGTCGCGGGCCTGGATGTTTTCTTCAATGAAACTGGTCAGTTCCAGATGACCCTTGTCCTGGCCTTTCTGGCTGAGCCCGGCTCCTTCGAACTGGTGCCGCGTCAGTTCCAGGCTGTCCTGGACGGGGACGACCGTGTACAGGCAGCCGATGTTGTCGGCCAGTTCTTTGGCCAGGCTCTTGGTCATGTCCGAGTTGTAGCAGCTGGGCATGTTGACCAGCAGGATGTTTTCCGGCGGCAGTACCGTCGCATAGAGGGCGGCGTTGACGGCCGAGTCGATGCCGCCGGAGACGCCGAGGACGACTTTATGGACGCCGATGGCATCCATGAAGGATTTCAGGCCGTAGTGCAGGCTGGCGTAGATGTCTTCGATGGGAGACTTTTCCGGCTGCAAGTGCGAAGGCGAGACGAAACGCTGGGCCTTTTCATCGAAGTCGACGATGACCATTTCTTCCGTAAAAGGCGTACATTCGACGTGCTGCGAACCGTCTTTCTGGTACGTGCTGCTGGCGCCGTCGAAGGTGTAGATGTTCTTGCCGTTGTTCTGGATACCCGTGCAGTTGACGTAGATGGCCGGGCAGTGGACCTTGTCGATGGCCTGGCCGAAGAGGCGGTGACGCCGCTGGGTCTTGCCCAGGGTGAAGGGCGAGTTGGAAATGTTGATGAACATGTCGATGTCGTACATTTTCCCTAAATAGCTCATGGGCTTGAAAGGATAGTTTTCATCCCAGCTGTCTTCGCAGATGAGCGGCCCCATGCGGAACTTGCGGCCGTCGTCGAAGGGAATCTGGACGGGCGACAGGAAGTCTTCCGGGAAGGCATGGCGTTCCTGGGCGACTTCGATGAGCGACGTGAAGTAGCGGATGTCGCTGAATTCGCGGTAGTTGGGCAGGAGCGTCTTGATGTAGAAGGGGTAGGGCGAGCGGGCCGGCGAAATCCAGCGGCCGTTGTAAGCGATGAACATGGTGTTATACTTCCGCGTCCGGCCGTCGAGGTTGACCCGGTCCGTCTCTTTGGCGACGTTGCCGAAGATGATGGCCATGCCGTCGGACAGGGCCTTGATTTCTTCACCGAAGCGGACGCAGTCGTCGATGTAGTCGGGCTGGTCCCAAATATCACCGATGAGATAGCCCGGAATAGCGAGCTCCGGGAAGACGATGAGGTCGCAGCCGGCTGCTTTGGCCTTGGCGATACATTCTTTCATGACGGCCGTGTTCTGCCGTGGATTGCCAGGGTGGACATTTGTCTGGGCAAGTGCTATTTTAAACAAGGAAAAGCCTCCTTTTTGTAGGGGAAAAACTATGTACTATCTCATCTTATCATAAAAAGGGGCAGGCGAAAAGGCTGTCCCCGGCCAGGGGCGGAAAAGACATGACAGAACGCCGTCCTTGCGGTATACTTAATACATATAAAAATTTAAAGAGAGGCTTTCATGAAAACACTGCTTACCATCTTGAATTCCAAATTCATCCAATCGTCCCTGGCCCTGCGCTGCCTGTCGACGGCGTGTGACCACCAGGGCGTCGCCGTGTCCGTAGCCGAATATACGATCAATCAGAACAGCTATGACATCCTGCGCCACATCGCCTCGTTCGAGGCCGACGTCATCGGCTTTTCCTGCTATATCTGGAATATCGAAATGACCTGTCATCTCATCGACCTGGTGAAACAGGTCTTTCCCCAGACCAAGGTCTTCGTCGGCGGCCCGGAAGTATCCTATACGGCCCGGCAGATACTGGAAGGTTATGAGCATATTGATTACGTCCTCCAAGGTGAAGGGGAAGAGATGGTACCGGCTTTCCTGAAATCCCTGGCAGCCGGCCGCGATGGGACAGAAGTCCCCGGCGTCCTCGGCCGCGTCAGCGGCGTCATCCAGGGCGACGAGACCTTCCAGGAAGTAGAAGACCTGGACAGCCTGCCTTTTCCTTACGAGCATCAGGACTTCCGCGAACTGGACCACCGCATCATGTATTATGAAAGCTCCCGGGGCTGTCCTTTCCACTGCCAGTACTGTCTGTCGGGCATGAACGACCGCGTCCGCTTCCGCTCGGTCCCGCTGGTCCTGAAGGAACTGCAGGCTTTCGTCGATGCCGGCGTCCATCAGGTCAAATTCGTCGACCGCACTTTCAACTGCAGCCCGGCCCATCACCGGCCGCTCATAGCGTACATGATTGCCGTCGATAAGCCCATCAATTTCCACCTGGAAATCGAGCCCGGCGTCCTTACCGATGACGACATCGACCTCCTGGCCCAGGCACCGAAAGGACGGATCCAGCTGGAAATGGGCATCCAGACGACGTATGAGCCGACGCTCCAGGCCATCCACCGTCATAATGACTGGCCGCGCATTACGCATATCATGGAACGCCTTGTCGCCTTGGGGACGATGCATCTCCATTTAGACCTCATCGTCGGCCTGCCTTATGAAGACTACGGCCATCTGCGCCAGTCCTTCAACGATATCTATGCCCTGCACCCCCATAAATTGCAGATCGGTTTCTTGAAGCTCCTCAAGGGCTCCGGCATCCGCCGCGACTATCCTGACGATTACCGGTACGACCCGCAGGGGCCCTATGAAGTCCTGGCGACGACGTGGCTGCCTTATGAAAAAGTCGCCTATATGAAGGTCCTGGAAGACGTCTTCGAGCGGACTTATAATTCCGGGAAATTCACTTATTTCTTCAACTGGCTCGGCCGCCGCTATGCTCCGGATTATATGAAACTCTACGAGGCCTTGACAGACGAGTGGCTCGTCCTGCATAATGACCAAAAGGCCCTGTCCGATGAGTCCTTGTGTCATTTCCTCTGCCACTGCATCGAAGATATCCTGCCCCTGACAGAAGACCAGCAGCGCTTGGCCAAAGACCTGCTGGCCCTGGATATGCTGACCTTTTTCCGCTTCCGCCTCCATCCCGATTTCCTCGGCTGGTGCGAAGCGCCGCGCAGCCAGACCGACGCCATCTTCCGCGACGAAGCCTGGCTCCGCCAATTTGCCAGGGACTATCATTTCACCAACTGGCGCGACATCAAGATGCGCTATCGCATCTGGCCTGCCAGCCCGGCCCTGAAAGGGGAACTGCGCCGCTACGGGCCCGTCCCGGAAGGCGCGGCCTATATGCTGGCTGAAAAAAAGAAAGACCGGGCCGAATGGTGCGCCATCCCGGTCAAAGGAGAACCATCGTGAACGAACGTTACCGCGTCTACTCGACGTATTTAAAAGAAACATATGGCGAAAAAGTCTATAAACTGCCTATCAGCATCCCCGATACCTGTCCCAACCGCGACGGGACCCTGGGCGTCCGGGGCTGTGCCTTCTGCGGTTCCATCGGCGCCGGCTACGAGAACCTGCCGGCGACGGTGACCATTGGCCAGCAGATCGAGCAGAACATGGCTCACATCAAGCCCAAGTACAAGGCCAATAAATTCATCGCCTATTTCCAGAATTTCACCAATACCTACCTGCCGCCAGAGCGTTTCCGGGATTACCTCGCCGCCGCCTGCCAGCCCGATATCGTGGCCCTGGCCGTAGCGACCCGGCCGGACTGTCTCAACGAGACCTATCTCGATATCATGGCTGACGTCAAAGAAAGGTACGGCGTCGATATCCTCGTCGAACTGGGCCTGCAGACGGTCAACTATAAGACCTTGGCCAAGATCAACCGCGGCCATACCGTTGCCGAATACATCGACGCCATGGTCATGCTCCGGGAGTATCCTTTCCGGACCTGTACGCATGTCATCCTCGACCTGCCCTGGGACACCATGGAAGACACCGTCGAGACAGCCAAGATCATTGCCGCCCTCGGCTCTGACGAAGTCAAGCTCCACGCCCTGTACATCATTAAGAACACGGCCATGGCCGAATGGTATGCCCAGGGAAAGATCAAGCTCTGGACCTGCGAAGAGTACGTCCGCCGCGTCGTGGCCTTCCTCGAATACAGCCGGCCCGATACGGTCTTCCAGCGTCTCATCGGCCGGGCGCCGAAAGAAGCGACGGACTTCGCCAACTGGGGCATGGGATGGTGGCGCATCCGCGATATGATCGATGAAGAACTGGAAAAACGCGGCACCTGCCAGGGAGCCCGCTGTGACTACCTGCACGGCAAGGCCGTCCGTAAATTCATGAAATAAAGGAGTATCTCACTTTGGTAGAAAAGAAACTGCAATTTTCCGATTTGCGTGAAGCCCGGGCCGTCCTGGGCATGAAAGACGAATTCCTCAAGACGATGCAGCGCGAATTCCCGGACTGCCGCATTGCCGTCCGCGGCGATACGGCCATGATCGTCGGCAGCGAAGAGGATGTGGCCTATGTGACCGAAGTCTTCCGCGTCCTGCGCTACTTGTTCCGGGAAAATACCTATCTGACGACGCAGCACGTCCGCTATTCGGCCAGACTCATCAAAGAAGGCCAATCGGAGGCCCTGCACAACCTCTATGAAGATACGGTCGGCATTTCTGCCCGGGGCCGTCTCATCAAGCCCAAGACGCTGGGCCAGAAACGCTACGTCGATTCCATCCGCAAGAACCTGGTCACCTTCGGCATCGGTCCGGCCGGGACGGGCAAGACCTACCTGGCCGTAGCCCTGGCGGCTTTTTATCTCAAGAACCGCGAAGTCGAACGGATCATCCTGACCCGGCCGGCTGTCGAAGCCGGGGAAAAACTGGGCTTCCTGCCCGGTGACCTGCAGGAAAAGATCGACCCGTACCTGCGCCCGCTCTACGACGCCCTGGCCGACATGTTCGGCTATGACCAGTTCCAGAAGATGATCGACCGCAACATCATCGAAGTGGCGCCACTGGCCTACATGCGCGGCCGGACCCTGGAAGAATCGTTCATCATCCTCGACGAAGCCCAGAACACGACGCGGGAACAGATGAAGATGTTCCTCACCCGTATGGGCAACCACTCGCGGGTCGTCGTCAACGGCGATGCGACCCAGATCGACCTCGTCGACCGGCGCATGTCGGGCCTGACGGAAGCCGAAAAGATACTCAAAGACGTCCGCGGCGTCGGCATGGTCTACTTCAGCGATGAAGACGTCGTCCGTCACGATATGGTAGGCCGCATCATCAGGGCCTACGAAACTTATTATCATCACGATCACTAGATTGGGGGAATTGCCATGAATATCAACATCAATTACGAAGATCCGTCGTTCCAGCACGATGAATATGAAAAAGTCATCGACCGCGTCTGTGAAGAAGCCGCCCTGGTCTACGACCTGGGGCCGAAGGCTGAAATCAGCATCCTTCTGTGCCATAACGACTATATCCATACATTGAACAAACAGTACCGCAACATCGACCGGCCGACGGACGTCCTGTCCTTTGCCCTCAACGAAGGGGAGGAAGACGGCTATGACGGTCCCGATACGGCCCTCTTGGGGGATATCATCATTTCTCTGGAAAAAGTCCAGGAACAGGCCGACGAATACGGTCATTCCTTTGAACGGGAACTGGCCTATCTGACCATCCACGGCATGCTGCATATCCTCGGCTATGACCACATGGAACCGGACGATAAAGCAGAAATGCGCAAAGAAGAAGAATTCATTTTACAGCGCCTGGGCTATGTCCGCGAAGGCGAAGAATTATAAGGGAGGAATTACGATATCTATGGAATCATTTAAATCGGGTTTCGTCGCCGTCGTCGGCCGCCCGAATGTTGGCAAGTCGACACTCATCAACCGCATCATCAAGCATAAAGTCTCGATCGTCTCCGATAAGGCACAGACGACGCGCAACCGCATCCTCTGCATCCATACGGACGACGAATGTCAGATCGTCTTCCTCGACACGCCGGGCATCCACAAGCCGAAACATAAGCTGGGGGAATTCATGGATGAAGCGGCCTATCAGTCCCTGCGCGACATCGACGCCGTCCTGTTCCTCATCTCGGGCAATGAAAAGAAGGGCCCTGGCGACCTCTTCGTCCTGGATAAGCTGAAAGACGTCGGCGTTCCGGTCTTCTTGATCATCAACAAAGTCGACCTCATGACGAAAGAAGAGATACTGCACAAGATTACGGAATATGCCGAACTCTATCCTTTCGCCCAGGTCATCCCCATTTCCGCCCTGAAAGGGGACAACGTCGATGCCGTCGTCGACGAACTGCGCAAGATCCTGCCGGAAGGGCCCAAGTATTTCCCTGACGACATGATCACGGACCAGCCGGAACGCCTTTTGGTCGCTGAAATCGTCAGGGAAAAGCTCTTCCGCTGTACCCGCGATGAAGTGCCCCATGCCATCGCCGTCTATGTCGAAGAAATGAAGGACCGCGGTCACAATAAGGTCTATATCCGGGTCACGGTCTATGTCGAACGGGATTCGCAGAAGCGCATCGTCATCGGCAAGAACGGCACGGTCCTCAAAGAAGTAGGCAACCTGGCCCGCCAGGAAATCGAAAACATCCTCGGTTCTTCGGTTTACCTCGACATCTGGGTCAAAGTCAAGCGGGACTGGCGCAATAAGTCGGGCGCCCTCAGCGAATTGGGCTATAAGAACGAGTAGGGGGCTGCATGATGGAAGTACAATCAATCGTCCAATGTCTGCTCGTCTTTCTCATCTGTTTGGCCGTCAGCGCCATCTGCGTCACCGGTAAATTCGCCTTTGCCCAGCTGCGCCGGGAATACCTGGAAGAACTCGTCCGCGACGGCGATACGTCGCTGAAACCGCTCTTGTCCCTCTACGACAAGCCCATCGTCTTTCTGGGGACGGCCCAGCTCGGCATGGCCTTGTCCGGCCTCATCGCCGGCGCTGCCGGATTCTGCGGCCTCTATGGCCTCTACGGCCTGCTGGCTCCGTATATCGGCTATACGTGGCTCATCTGGCTCATCGAAATCTGCGCCGGTATCGTCCTCTGCTTCATCCTCTGGGTCTTTGGCGAGCTCATCCCCAAGTCCATCGGCCTCCAGCGCCCGGAAAAGAGCCTCAAGGCCCTGCGCCGCTTCATCCAGCCCTGGAGCCGGCCCTTCATGCCCTTCATCCTCTTCGGGAACTGGCTGGGCCGGGCCATCCTGGCAGACCGCAACCTCGATGTGACCAATGAAATCGATATGGACCATTCGGAAGATGAAATCCGCATGCTGGTTACGGCCAGCCACAAGGAAGGGAAAATCGACCAGGTCGAAAGCGAACTCATCGGCAACGTCTTCGATTTCGCCGACCGCCTGGCCAAGGAAATCATGGTGCCCCGCCAGGACATCGTCTGCCTCTATACGGAAGATACGATGAACCAGCATTTGCAGACCATCCGCCAGTCGCGGCATACGCGCTATCCCCTCTGTGAAGACGATAAGGACCACGTCCTGGGCCTGGTCCACATCAAGGACATCATGGACCTCTATATCCACAAGCGCAGCAACTTGAACCTCATCAAGCGGCCGATCCTCATGGTCCCGGAAATCATGCCGGCATCGAAGCTCCTCCAGCTCATGCGCATGCGCCGGACCTACCTGGCCATGGTCGTTGATGAATACGGCAGCACCGTCGGCCTCATCGGCCTGGAAGACATCCTGGAAGAACTGGTCGGCACGATCCAGAACGAACACACCCAGGAAAAAGAAGAAATCCAGCCCCTGCCTGACGGCGCCTATGAATTTGCCGGGACAGTCCTTCTCGACGACGTCGAAGAGCTGCTGCACATCCCCGTCGAAGACGATGTCGATACCGATACCATCGGCGGCTACGTCTTCAATGCCCTGGGCCATACGCCGAAAGTCCACGACGAAGTCACTATCGGCGCCTACTGCTTTACAGTCCTGGAAATGCAGCGCTTCCGCATCGTCCGCCTGAAAGCCGTACCCCTGCCGGGAGCGGCTGCCCCTGGGGAAGACAGCGGGGATGAAGAAGATAAGACTCATGAATCGTAGCGGCTACTATGGCCGCAAACCGTCGCGGTCCTATGAAGGCATCATCCTCACCGTCCGCAAGACCAGTGCCAAACAGCTCGTCGTCACGGTCCTGACCCGGCAGGCCGGCATCCTCCACGTCCTGGCCCGCCGCAGCACTCAGGGCAAGATGGGCTACGGCGCCTTGACGCCTCTGGCCGAGATGACCTTTGACGTCTTTGAAAAAGACGGCGTCTACACGCTGACGGAATACGACTGCCGCAGCAACCAGCGCCTCCGCGAGCTGACTTGGGACGGCTATATCTATTCGCAGATCTTCGTCGAAATGGTCCTCTTCATGGCCGGCGGCGGAGCCGATGAAGTCCTGTACGATCTGGTCCGCCTCTATAGCCGGGCCATCGAACTCAAGGACATCCGCATCGTCACCATCATCGCCGGCTGGCAGCTCATGGCCCTGACAGGCTTCCTGCCGGACATCGACACGGCCCGCGTCTTCTGTCAGGGCCAGGGCTACTGCCGGCAGCCCGTCTATTACATCGACGATGAAAGGCCGGAAAACATGAAAGAACTGCCTCTGACGCCGTCTGTACGCCAGACCTGGAAGACCCTGGTCCACTATCCCTGGGGAACCCAAGAAACCGTGAACCTGCGCATGGCCGACCTGAAATTCCTGGAAGCCCTGCTCTACAACTACGTCAACCAGTGCAGCGAACGCCAGATGAAGACACCGGAATTATTAGTGGCTCGTGGCTAGTGGTTCGTGGCTCGCGGATCGCGGATCGTAGGGGCGGCCCACCTGGCTCTCTTGATAGGAGAGCTGTCAGCAAAGCTGACTGAGAGGTTGCTCTTTTAAATAGTTCGTGTTTCGTAGGGGTCGCCACGTGGGCGACCCGTTAGGGATTTGTGTGATTCTTCTAGCAGACTGGTCGGGAAATCGTACATATTTCAGAGCGGGCGCCCCACGTGGACGCCCCTACAAAAAAGAGGCTGTCGCGCATGCGGCAGCCTCTTTTTGCCCCCTCACCGCTTATGCAGCGGGTCGTATTTCCAATGATGGGCGTATTCTTTTAGACTTTCGGCGACGGCGTATTGGGCCGTATCGGTATAGACCATTTGCGTATCTACGGACTCTTCCCAGATGGGGACAGGCCAGTCGCGGGGCGGTTCGATGTAATAGAGCAGGAATTCCCTGGTCTTTTCGATGAACCATTCCGGCAGGCGGGGGTGGAATTTCTTGTAGAAGATGAACAAGTGGATGTGATTGGGCATGACCGTGAACTCTTTGATGATGGCAATCTGGTTGTTCCGCTGCATGGCCTTGAGGGCCCGCGTCGCCGCCATGCCCCAGGCGGTCGGCCGCCAGATGTGCTGTCCCTGATAGCGCAGGACTTTCCCCAGTGTTTCTTCCTTTTGATACGTACAAAAGGTGATGAGCTGGCACCGGGGAACGGTAGAGAAGGGTTCCCGCCATGCAGGAAGGGAGAAAAACGGTTTGTGATACATGGGCAACACCTCCGAAAAAAACAAAACGTTTAAAACAAGATGCGTGTTACGCCTATTGTACCCTGGAAATATGAAAGGGACATTAAAAAATCAGGGGCCTTGATTAAAAAATGATTAAAACTTGTTTTTGTGCCCTATCATGCTATAATAAAACTATTTCACTCCTTGTTATTAGAGAAAGGACGATTCCATGGTTCGCAGTATGACTTCGGGCAATCCCATCCGCCTCATCCTGGCTTTTACGGTGCCCCTTTTAATCGGCAATGTTTTCCAGCAATTTTATAATATCGCCGACATCATCATCGTCGGCCGCACTATCGGCGTCAATGCCCTGGCCGCTGTCGGCGCCGTGGCACCCGTCTTCATGGCCGTCTTCGGCCTGACGATCGGTTTGTCTTCCGGTTTTTCCGTCATCACGGGTCAGCGCTTCGGTGCCGAAGACATGGACGGCGTGCGCCGGTCTGTGGCGACGTCTGCCATGCTGGCCCTGGTCATCACCCTGATGCTGACGGCCTGCGTGAGCCTGGCCATGCCGCTCATCATGCGGCTCATGAACATTTCAGATGTCCTCTACGACGACGCCTATCATTACATGCTCATCGTCGTCCTCGGCCTGGTAGCCATGATGAGCTATAATCTCCTGTCCTGCATCTGCCGGGCCCTCGGCGACAGCCGGACGCCACTTTATTTCCTCATCGTGTCGTCTCTCTTGAATATCGCCCTGGCCCTGTTGTTCATCGTCGCCTTTGGCTGGGGCGTCCCCGGCTCGGCCATCGCCCTGGTCATCGCCCAGGCCGTATCGGCCGTGCTCTGCCTGTGTTTCATGCGCCGCCGCTTTCCCATGCTGCGCCTGACCCGAGCCGACTGGAACTTTGACTGGCCCTTTGCCTGGCAGCATTTGCGCCTGGGCCTGCCCATGGCCGTCCAGTTCCTTATCATTTCCATGGGCATCCTGGTCCTGCAGTCGGTCTGCAATACCTTTGGCCCTGAAACGATTGCCGGCTTCGTATCGGCGACGAAAATCGAACAGCTGGCCTTGCAGCCCATGATTTCCTTCGGCATCGCCATGGCTGTCTATTCGGCACAGAACTACGGCGCCAGCCAGTATGGCCGCATCCGCCAGGGCGTCCGTCAGTGCTCCCTCGTGTCCCTGGTATTCTGCCTGGCCGCAGCCGTGGCCATGTACAGCTATGGCCGGGAACTCGTCAGCGTCTTCACGACGGACCACGACGAAGTCCTCATGGAACAGGCTTTCCTCTATCTGAAGATGTCCGTCCCGTTCTATCTCTTCCTGGGCCAGATCTTCGTCTACCGCAACGCATTGCAGGGCATGGGCATTTCCAGCGTGCCCCTCATCAGCAGCATCCTGGAACTGGGCGGCCGCAGCGTATCGGCCCTGGTTCTGGCCGCCATGTGGGGCTACTTCGGCATCTGCTGTGCCAGCCCTATTTGCTGGGTCCTGGCCTGCCTATTTACAGGTGGTTCCTATTTCTGGGTCATGCACACCATGAAGGCCAACGGCTGTTAAAAAGGGAAGGGGACAGTCTATGAATACAGAGAAAGAAAACAATATGACTTCGTTAGGAGTATGAAGCATTTTTTTAGCAAGCTGATTGGGAAAACGTACATATTACAAAGCGGGCGCCCCGCGTGGCGCCTCTACAGAAAAAGCGCCGTCCGCGAGGACAGCGCTTTTTTTCTATTCAAACTGATTGACTAATTCTATGAGTCTTTCTTTATGCTGGGGATACCATTCGTTGTAGGACTGGTTGGCATCGAAAAGGGTCTGGTTGAGGGCCAGGAAGAAGTCGGGCAGGTGCTCGATGGTGATGACCCCGATTTGTTCGCCCATGACGCCTTTACCGATGGCGTAGTTGCCTCCGGCGTAGATGTTGAAGGCCGGTTCCATTTTGTCGCCGATTTTTTTGCTGGCGCCGCGCAGGCCCAGAGGAGCCAGCTGCTGGACCGTGCAGTTCGACGGACAGCCAGAGAAGTGGCATTTCGGCAGGAAGTGGCTGTCGATGCCGCGGTCTTTGAAGAGCTGGGCCAGTTTGACGAAGGTGCCGTGAGAATCGCGCAGGCCCTGCTGGCAGACCGTAGCGCCGATGCAGCTGACGGAATGTTCAAAGGCCGTCGTCGCCGTGTCGTCCGCCGTGAGGGCAGCGACTTTACGGGCTTCGTCTGCCGTGAGGTTGATGATGTAAGCCGTTTCGTCGGCATTGAGGCGGATTTCTGCGCCTTCCATGGTCTGGAGGGCCTTGAGCAGGTCGTGGAAGACGGAGAGTTTCGGCGTGCCGCCTAAAGGCTTGTATTCGACGTAATAGAGGCCGGCCTGTTTCTGTTTGCCAATGCGGCCGTCTTCGAGGACGCTGTCATCGGCGCCGCTCTTAGCTAACGGCGTTTCTTCTTCGATGGTCAGGCGGTAATCGCCTTCGGCCTTGGCTTTGGCGACGGCATCGCGGACGGCCTGGCGGAAGGCATCGTCGCCGAGCTTGGTGAGGATGAAACGCGAACGGTTCTGGCCGCGGTGTTCATAGTCGCCGTATTTCATGTAGACGTCCCGGCCATAGCCCAGGATGTAATAGGAAATATCCTGCGGATCGACGCCTTCGTCGATGAGGATGCCGAAGCGCGAGCCGTTGAGTCCGAAGCCGCCGCCGGCATAGACGTCGAATTTGTGGTCCGGCCGGGCCACGAAGCCCAGGTCCTTGAAGGTCGCATGGCCTTCGTTGTCCAGGCCGCTGGAGAAGCTGATTTTATATTTACGCGGCAAGTTGAATTTGGGAATGCAGTTGATGACGAAGTTGGCTGCTGCCTTGATGTACGGCGTCATGTCGAAGTATTCGCCCGGAGCGACGCCATGGAGCGGGCTGGCCGTGATGTTACGCGGATTGTCGCTGCCGGCGCCGACGCAGTAGACGCCGTGGTCGAAACATTCCTGATAGAGAGCGAGGACTTCTTTTTCGCCCAAATGATGGAGCTGCAGGGCCTCACCTGTCGTGAAGTGGACGAGGTCGATGTCGTAGCGGTCGAGGACGTCCTTCAGGAAAGCGATGTGTGCCGGTTCGATGGCACCGCCGGAAAAGCGCAGGCGCAGCATGGTGCTATGGGCCCCCCGTTCGCCATAGCAGCCGAACTTGCCCGACGTCCCCTTATATTTGGCCGGCGGCAGTTCCTTAGCGTAAAAAGCCTGCGTCGCTTCGACGAACTGCGGGAAGCGGCGGCTGATTTCTTCCTTTGTTTCTTTTGTGATTTGAGTCATTTCATAAACACCCCTTATTTAATCGAAAACTATACTAGATTTGTACCCTATTATAACAGACTTTTTTAAAGAGGGCAAAAGATTCACCAGAAAATTTGCTTTTTGTTATATTTTTGTTTAACCTTAGTATGTATATATGTATACTAGAAGAAAATTTAGAGAAACCAGGTGAGGACTATGCAACTCCGGGACTGGCGGCTGCGCAAGCGCCTCCTTTTTTCCAACTTTATCATGATTTTCATTCCCGTCCTGTTTACGGTCGTCGTCAGCATCGCCATCTTTTTGGCCCTGCAATTCGGCAACATCAACCGGGCCAGTATCATTTCCTTTATCTGGCCTGAGAGCGGTCAGAACATGTCCATCCAGTTCGAGCTGAGCCGCCTTCGTGTCCGGGCCGATCAGTATAATGGCAACATGGACCGTCTCCTCCAGGCCGCCGATCATTTGGAGGACCAGGGCCTCAATGTATCCATTTGGCGCGATAAGGAAGACCTCTACGATACGGATGGCATCGACAAGGTGTACCTGCGCCAGCAAGTCATGGCCGGTCATCGTCAGGGCCATGCCGACTTTACCTGGACTGGCGAAGGCCTGCGCTTTTACTACGTCTCGCCTCATACGGACATCCATTTGGCCGTCGCCGGTGCCGTGCCGAGTTATTCCGAAAACGAGTACATCGACTTGTCATCGAAGGACATCTTGAAGGTCGCCTTTTACGTCCTGGCTATTCTGACTATCTTGCTGACCATCCTCGTCGGCCTGAAACTGTCGCGCTGGATGGCCGGCCAGATCGTCGGTCCCGTCGAAAGGCTGCGCAATATGGCCGATGCCATCAGCCAGGGCGATTTGGACCATCCCGTCCCGATTTTGTCGCGTGACGAAATCGGCGATACCTGCCAGGCTTTTGAAAAGATGCGCCTCCAGCTGCGGGCTGCCCGGGATACGCGGGAAAAATACGACAAGAACCGCAAGGAACTCCTGGCCGGCATTTCCCATGATTTGTCGACGCCTTTGACGAAAATCGAAGGCTATGCCAGCGGCATCCTCGACGGCATCGCCAATACGCCGGAAAAAGAACGGCACTACCTGGGCATGATCGTCGATACGTCGCGCCACATGGCCGGCCTGGTCCGGACGCTCTTCCTCTTTTCCAAGCTCGACCTGGGCCAGGTGCCCTTCCATTGGGAAGACGTCGACGTGGCGGCCTATTTAAAGGATTATATTGGCGAACAGACGGACCATTTCCACCAGCAAGGGCTGGACGTGACCTTCCAGTCCTCCCTGGACAAGGCCGTCATTTCTATGGACCGTCAGCAGTTCCAGCGGGTCATTGAAAATATCCTGGGCAACAGCTTGAAATATAAAGACCAGGCCGTCGGCCATCTGGCCATTATCCTGACCGATGGCGGGGAAGGGGCATACCTCCTTTCTTTTGCCGATGACGGCTGCGGCGTCGAAGAGAAGGAACTGCCGAAGCTCTTTGAAAGTTTCTACCGCACCGACAAGGCCCGGACCAATGTGGCCAAGGGAAGCGGCTTGGGCCTGGCCGTGGTCCAGCAGATTGTCCATGCCATGAAGGGAAAAATCTGGGCCCAGGCGACAGTGCCTAAGGGATTGACCATTTGCATTTCGTTACCGAAAGGGGAATCACATACATGAAACGTATCTTGATTATTGAAGACGACCAGGGCATTGCCGAATTGGAAAGGGACTACTTGGAAGCCAATGGCTTCAGTGCCGACATCGCGGTCGATGGCAAGACAGGGGAAAAGAAAGCCCTGGAAGACGCCTATGACCTCATCCTGCTGGACATCATGCTGCCCGGCCGCGATGGCTTCCAGATTTGCCGGACTATCCGCGAAACCCAGGACATCCCGATCCTCATGGTATCGGCCCGGCAGGAAGACATCGACAAGATCCGCGGCCTCGGCCTGGGCGCCGATGACTACATCGTCAAGCCCTTCAGTCCCAATGAGCTCGTAGCCCGCGTCAAAGGTCACCTGGCCCGGTATGAACAGCTCACGTCCCGCGAAGTCCATCGCGACGTCCTGCACTACGGCGACTTGGAAATCGATGAGAGCGGCCACCGCGTCTTCGTCAAGGGGAAAGAAGTGACCCTGCCCAATAAGGAATTCGAGCTCCTCTTGTTCTTTGCCAAGAATCCGGGCATCGTCTTCAGCAAGGAGACCCTCTTCGACCGCGTCTGGGGCAGCGAAGCCCTGGGGGAAACGGCGACCGTGTCGGTCCACGTCAACCGCATCCGCGAAAAAATCGAAGAGGATACGGCCAACCCCCGCTACATCGAAACGGTCTGGGGCGCCGGCTACCGCTTCCGGGGTTAGCCTGACGGAATTTTTTACGGTTTTTTCTCGTTTTGTTATCGCTCTGTTTATCTTTTATTTAACTTCCCTTCCTATACTGATACCATCAAAACGGTAACGAATAGGAAGGGGAGTTTTTATTATGTATGAATTTCGTGCAAAACAGGAAGACGTGGCCCTGTCGGTATGGCAGCGCCTGTGGCAGAAAATCATGGCTTCGCCGGCTGCCATCCTCCTGGTCCTGGCAGCCATCCTCTGTTTTGTGGCCAACCACCTGCTGGTCGTCACGGACCCTGTCGAATCGAACTATGTTCTGACGGCTAAGGAAATGCTCGCTTCTGGCGACTACTTCTCACCGCGCATCTTCGGCAATTACTGGTACGATAAACCGATTTTCTTCTATTGGGAACTCATTGCCGCCTTCAAGCTCTTCGGCATCAGTAATTTCTCGGCCCGCTTTTTCCCGGCCCTATTCGGTATGGCCGGCATCCTCCTGGCCTATGGCTTCACGGCCCGCCTCTACGATAAGAAGACGGGATTCCTGACCGGCCTCATCTTGCTGACGACGGTAGAATATTTTTACCTCTCCAAGGCCATCATTACGGATATGACCCTCTTCGTCTTTTATTCGGCCTGCCTCATGGCCTTTTACATCGCCTACAGCGAAGGCAAGCCGCGCTGGTATTACCTGGCCTACGCCTTTGCCGGCCTGGCCGTCCTGACCAAAGGGCCTATCGGCTTCTTCCAGCCCGGGCTGATCATCCTGCTTTTCCTCGTATGGCGCCGGGATCTCAAGGCCCTGCTGCACATCAAGCTCTTTTCCGGCCTGATCCTGTTCCTGGCCATCACCCTCATCTGGTATGGTCCGATGTACGCCATGCATGGCAGCGACTTCGTCAGTCAGTTCATCGGCGTCCATAACGTCCTGCGGGCTACCGTTTCCGAACATCCTCAGTTCAATGTCTGGTATTATTACAGCGCCATCTTCCTGGCCGGCTTCATCCCCTGGGTCTTCACTCTGCCCCTGGCCTGGCGCGACTATGGCCTGACCCGGAAAATCGCGGCGGCCTGGCGGGAAAAACGACTGCGCCTGCCTGCCTTGTCCATGAAGACCCAGTTCCTCATCGTCTGGGCGGCTACGATTTTCGTGACCTATCAGCTCATGGCGACGAAATACATGACCTATACCTTCCCGTATATGATTCCCCTGGCCATCGGCTTTGCGTCGTATTTGAAGAAATATGACCGCCTGGTCCTCAACATGGCCGGCATCGTCCTGGCCATTTACGTAGCCGCTACGTGTACGGTCATCGTGCCTCAGTGCCAGCAGGCTTCGGCTTATGATGCCGCCCAGGTCGTCAGCGGCCTGGCCGATAATGAAACGGCCGTCGTCACCTATGGCGGCCGCTACCCCGTATCCCTGACCTATTATTCCAATCATCCGGCTTATCGCCTGGAACAGGCTGATGACATTGCCAATAAACTGCCTGGCGGTATCAGCTGGAATGCCAAGAACGTCATGCCCTTCATGGCTATCGAAGACCTGCCGAACCATCCTAAAGTCCTGGCCGTCGTCCGCGACCGCGATGAAGCCCACTTCCTCCAGGAAGTACCGGGGAACTGGAAATGGCGCACCCAGAAAGGCATTTGGGCCATATACCAAAAAGAAGCCGATTTGTAGCCCTCCTGAAATGGCCTTGTGACTGAATTGTAACGGCTCATGAGTATACTATGAGTAACCTAAATAAGGAGAGTGATACTTATGAAGAAGTTCAACTATATAGTACGCATGATGCTGGTTTTGGTCGTTACCTTCATGACCTTCAGCGGCGCCGCCCTGACGGCCCAGGCCGCAGGCCCCAGAGATTATCCACAGCGCTGGGAACAGCACGATGACCGCGACTATCGTCATGATGACCGCAACTGGGAAAAAGAACGGAAAGATTGGGAAAAGAACCATAAGACATCGACCCAGAAAGATGTCGACAAAGCCAACCGTAAGGCCAACATCGCCATCGGCATGGCCGCCGTCGCCACCATCATCGCCTTGACGAAGTGAGTGGGAATAATAGTGGCTAGTGGTTCATGGCTCTCCTTATAGGAGAGCTGTCAGCGAAGCTGACTGAGAGGTTGCTCTTTAAAGTTTGTAGTACGGAGTTTGTAGTTTGGAGAAGATGGTTTTAAATTTAAAACCATTCGCTAGCTACGAACCACTTAAAAGGGGCTGTCGCACATGCGACAGCCCCTTTTTTCGACGAACGATGAACGACCTACGACTCTAACCGCTAACCCCTAACCGCTAACCCCTAGCTACGAACCACTAGCCCCTTTCAATTCTCGTCCCGTCTGTTATAATAGGGAGTGCAATTAGATTCTGTTTATAAAGGAAGTGTTTATATCATGAAATTAACGGACCGCCTGGCTGCGGCTGTATCCCTCATTCCACAGGGGGCCGTCATTGCCGACATCGGGACCGACCACGCCTATATCCCGGTCTCCGTCTGTGAGAGCGGCCACTGTCCGTCGGCCATTGCCGCCGATATCGTCCCGGGACCGCTGGCAGCGGCCGTGGCCCACGTCCGCGGTGCCGGCTTGACCGACCGCATCGACTGCCGCCTGGGTGACGGCCTGACCTGCGTCAAAGCAGGGGAAGTCGATGGCGCTGTCATCTGTGGCATGGGCGGCCCGCTGATGGTGCGGATACTCCAGACTTCCTATGCGGTCTGGCAGTCTTTGAAATTTGTCGTCTTGCAGCCCCAGAGCGATGCCGGTGCCTTGCGCCGCTACCTGTATGAGCATGGCTGGCACATCGAAGACGAACGGCTGGTCATCGACGACGGCCGCCTTTACGAACTGATGCGGGCCGTGCCGGGACAGGCCGGGGCCCTGCCGGACTGGATCTATGACATCGGCCCCGTGAACTGGCAGCGCCGCGACCCGCTGCTCGGCCGCAAGATAGACATTCTCATGGAAACAAAAGGGCACATCTTGGAAGGCCTGAAGAAGAGCCGCAAAGATGTGCACGAACGGATGGAAAAAATAGAAAGCGAATTGCGCTTCTGGAGGGAATTGAAATGGCAACTACAGTAGGTGAAATCGTCAAAGTATTGAAAGCTTGGGCGCCGTTGTCGCTCAAAGAATCGTGGGATAATCCGGGCCTGCTCATCGGCAGCCCTGACGAACCGGTCGATAAACTCATGGTCACCCTGGACGTCATGATGGGGACCGTCGATTATGCCATCGAACACGGCATCCAGATGATCGTCAGCCATCACCCGGTCATTTTCGATGGCTTGAAATCCCTGCGGACCGACACATACAGCGGCCGCATGTACCAAAAACTCCTGGCCCACCACATTTCCGTCTACAGCGCCCATACCAACCTGGATAGTGCCGACGGCGGCGTCAACGACGTCCTGGCCCGCCTCCTGGGCTTGACGGATTTGAAGGGCCTCGTCCCCGTCGCCGAAGATAAACTCTATAAAATCGCCGTCTACGTCCCGGAAAGCCATGGTGACGCCGTCCGCCAGGCCTTGGCCGACGCCGGTGCCGGCTATATCGGCAACTACAGCGACTGTTCCTTTACGGCCAAAGGCGAAGGCCGTTTCAAAGCCCATGAAGGGACGCATCCCTTTATCGGTGAAATCGGGCAAGTCGAAAAAACGGCAGAAGAACGGGTCGAAACCATAGTCCCCGAAAGCAAGCTCCGTCAGACCGTACAGGCCATGCTGGCCGCTCATCCCTATGAAGAACCGGCGTATGACCTGTATCCGCTGAAAAATGCCGGTCATCCCTTCATGATGGGCCGCGTCGGGACCTGGCCGACACCGGAACCGGCTATGGACGTCTTGAAGAAAATCAAAGGCCTCCTTCATCGCGATGCCTTGTCCTATGCCGGCGATACGGACGTCATCGTCCGCCGCGTCGCCCTTCTCGGAGGTGGCGGAGCTGGCTTCATCAAACTGGCGAAAGACGCCGGTGCCCAGCTTTACCTCACAGGTGATGTCAAATACCACGACGCCCAGGAAGCCATCCGACAGGGCATCGTCGTCGCCGACGGCGGCCACTTCGGCACCGAATCGCCTGTCGTCGCCGACCTCTGCCGACGCCTGGAACAAGCTGCCGAAGAACAGCAATGGCACATCACCTGCGAAACTGACCCGACCAGTAAGGACATGCTGCATTATATGTAAAGCGCCTTATGGCGCGCCGTTCGCAGGTCGCAGGCCGCAATGGCTCCCCTGATAGGGGAGCTGTCAGCGAAGCTGACTGAGAGGTTGATTTCCTGTCAGATAGTGCCGCTGTGAAATTCAACCACAGCCCATGCTTGTCCAATGGCGGGTTTTTACGAGCCACGAGCCACGAACCACGAGCCACGGCCTTCCAAGGCGACCAGCGAACTGCGGGGCCGTCAGGCCCCATTAATTCCCATAGAAAGGAAACGTATCATGACTAAAGAAGAACATGTAAGACATTTATTAGAAGACCCGGTATATGCCATTATGGGCAACGAGGAACTCTGCCTGGGCCGTAGCAATATGGACGTCGCCAAGGAATTGATCGCGGCTGGCGTCACGATTATCCAGTACCGCGAAAAACATAAGAAATGGCGCGCCAAGTACGAAGAAGCCAAAGCCATTGCCCAGCTCTGCCACGACCACGACGTGACCTTTATCATGAACGACTCGACAGACCTGGCCATCGCCTGCGGCGCCGACGGCATCCACGTCGGCCAGGATGATGCACCGGCCCAGATCGTCCGTCAGCTCGCCGGCCCGGACGTCTTCATCGGTGTATCGACCAATACCGTCGATGAAATGAAACAGGCCCTGGCTGACGGTGCCGATTACGTCGGCTTCGGTCCCATGTTCCCGACACAGTCCAAGAAAGACGCCGACGAAGTCGTAACGCCTGAAGCCAAGGAATATGCCCTTAAATTCGACCTGCCCGTCGTCACCATCGGCGGCATCAGCCTGGCCAACATCCGCAGCCTCTACGACGAAGGCTTCCGTTCCTTTGCCATGATTTCCGCCATCGTAGGCCAAAAAGACATCAAAGGCGCCGTAGAAAAAATCCGCCGGACCTTGCGTTAGCTATAAGCGAATAGAGCTTATAGCGCCGGTCGCAGTTCGCAGACCGCCGTCCGCAATGGCTCCCCTGATAGGGGAGCTGTCAGCGAAGCTGACTGAGAGGTTGATTTCCTGTCAGATAGTGCCGCTGTGAGGTTCAACCACAGCCCATTCTTGTCCAATGGCGGGGTTTTACGAGCCACGAGCCACGAACAACGAGCCACGGCTCTTTCCTCGGATTTAGATGCGGCAGTTCTGCCGCGACAGACTCATGATTGTATTACGACCATGTATCACCTGTCATAAATGCCGGCTGTGCCCGAGATTCACGGCGGCCTGCGACCTGCGGGGCCATCAGGCCCCTGATTCGATGAACGGAATCGGCCTGCGGGCCCGTCAGGCCCTTGACTCTCATCATCAAATATGGTATCCTATACGAATGATGAGTATGAAAAGCAATCGCTAGTGCTTTTGCATTAGAGGAAAGTCCGAGCTCCGTAGGGCAAGATGCCGGCTAACGGCCGGCGAAGGTGACTTTAGGGATAGTGCCACAGAAATGTGTACCGCCACGCAAGTGGTAAGGGTGGAACGGTGCGGTAAGAGCGCACCAGCGGTGCAGTAATGCATCGGCTAGGTAAACCCCATCTGGAGCAAGACCGAATAGGGGAGGGATGAAGCGGCCCGCTGATCTTCCGGGTTGTGTCGCTTGAACATGCTGGCAACGGTATGTCTAGATAGATGATTGCTGCTGCGCAAGCAGAACAAAACTCGGCTTACTGATTACTCATCACCTTGTGAATCTAAAAGGACTGTTACACGAAGGCATAGGCCATCGTGGACAGTCCTTTTTTTATGTTTGAAAACGGCCATTTCATCACGATGAACGAAGAACGACCTACGATGAACGGACGGCGGCCTGCGACCGGCGAACTGCGGCCTGCGGGCCTTTAGGCCCTACAAGCCCTTTACATTTCCCCTTGTCCATGATATCATTTCAATAAGTGGTTTCAGATGGTAATAAACCATAATAATGAATTACCATGATAATGAATACTTAAACAAACAAAAGCGAGGGATTTAAGTTGGCATTAATCGTTAAGAAGTTCGGCGGCAGCTCCGTTGCGACACCGGACAAAATGCGGGCTATTGTACAACGAGTCTTAAAAGGCAAAAAGCCTGAAGACAAAATCGTCATCGTTGTTTCGGCAATGGGGGATACTACCGACGATTTAGTGACATTAGCAAAGCAGATTACCTCTAAGACTTACGGCCGTGAAATGGATATGCTCCTGACGACGGGCGAACAGGTCTCCATCGCCCTCATGGCTATGGCTTTCCAGGAAGCCGGCCAGAAGGCTATTTCCTTTACCGGTGCTCAGGCCGGCATCAAGACCAGCGATTCCTTTAACAAAGGCCGTATCCTGGCATTGAAACCGGGCCGCATCATGAAAGCGCTGGATCAGGGCAATATCGTCGTCGTCGCTGGTTTCCAGGGCATTACGGGCCATGGCGATATCACGACGCTGGGCCGCGGCGGTTCCGATACGACAGCCGTTGCCATTGCCGGTGCCATCCATGCTGATGTTTGTGAAATCTATACCGACGTTGACGGCGTATACACGTCCGATCCCCGTGTCGTTCCCAATGCAAGGAAAATCGAACAGATTACATACGGCGAAATGCTGGAAATGGCGAAACTCGGCGCCGGTGTCATGCAGCCCCGTGCCGTCGAAATGGGCAGCCGCTTCGGCGTCCCCATCCATGTACGCTCGACTTTTTCTGAAGATGAAGGAACTATGATACAGGAGGATTGCTCTATGGAAGTCAAACAGTATCTCATCCGCGGCGTCGCTTCGGATAAAAATGTTGCAAAAATCACCGTTTTAGGGATTCCCAATAAACCGGGCTTCGCTTATCGCGTTTTCGCTGAATTGGCAGAAAAACACGTCGACGTCGACATGATCGTCCAGAGTGTCCGCATTGCCAACGAAGGCGTAACGGATATTACCTTTACCATTGCCCGTACGGACCTGGAACAGGCCAAAGCTGTCTTTGCCAATCTGCGCAAGGAAATGCCTGTCGAAGATATCCTCATCGATGATAAGATGGCTAAAGTTTCTGTCGTCGGTGCTGGCATGGCTGGTCATCCGGGCATCGCTGCCGGCATGTTCGGTGTCCTTGGCGATAACGGCATCAATATCGAAATCATTTCCACTTCGGAAATCAGCATCACCTGCCTGATTGCAGAAGATGTCATCGACAAAGCCGTCAAAGCTATCCACGCGCACTTCTTCGACGAAGACTGAGGGGGATACATGTCTGTATTGGATAGCTTTACAGAAGAGATGTTGCAGTCTGAACTGCCCAAACGGGTCATCCTCGAACGCCTGACCCATGGCCTGGAAGTAGAAAAGCCGCCGCAGTTTGCCATTCCGGCTCCCAAATACACCTTTGAGACCAATCTGCACGGCTTCCGTTACGACTATCAACATCAGACCGTCACCATTTCCTATAAAGTAGCCCACGGCCTTCATGACGATATGACCGTATCCTTTATGACTTTCCGGGTCATCCTGGAAGGATTGGGCGTTTGTATCCGAATGCAGAAGTGGTAGTGAAATACAGAGGGGGTTGTCGCCAATGCGGCAGCCTCCTTTTTGTGGTGAAGGAGGGGAAACGCCGTTCGCAGGCCGCAGATGGCCGGCCGCAATGGCTCCCCTGATAGGGGAGCTGTCAGCAAAGCTGACTGAGAGGTTGAGAGGCATGCGTAGGGGCCGTCAGGCCCAAAAAGGAGGGGAAATGCGATGCACTGCGGAACCGATATCGTACAAATCAGCCGTATAGCGGACATGGCCGCCCGTCACGGCCGTTCCCTGGGCCGCTTTTTTACCGCACAGGAACTGGCTTATTGCCAGCGGAACGATGGTACCTGGCGGGCGGAATCGCTGGCCGGCATCTTTGCTGCCAAAGAAGCCTTATTTAAAGCTTTGGGGACCGGTTTCCGACAGGGGAAATGGACGGACGTCGAAGTCTGTCATGACTCGTTGGGAGCTCCGTATTATCAGCTCCATGGCTATTACGCCCAGGCCGTGGGCCAGGATAGCCAGCTGCCGTCCCTGTCCATCGCCCACGACGGCGATTACGCCATCGCCTTCACCGTGTTAGGGTAGAAAAAACGCAGTCCGCAGACCGCAGATGGCAGTCCGCCATGGCTCCCCTGATAGGGGAGCTGTCAGCGAAGCTGACTGAGAGGTTGATTGGCTGTCAGATAGTGCCGCTGTGAGGTTTAACCACAGCCCATTCTTGTCTAATGGCGGGATTTTACGAACCAAGAACCACGAGCCACGGCCTTTCCTCGGACTCAGATGCGGCGTTGCCGCGACAGACTCAAACTGAGAACGACGCTTCGGGAAGCCCTCAGCGCGTAGCGGGCCGCCTTTACAGGCCGGCCTCTACGGTGGCCCCGGATGGGGCAATTTTACGAGCCAATGGTTTCCCGAGGCGATGTCGTCCCTTTGAGTTTGACGCCGCGCAGCGGCACGGCATTTGAGTCCATGGCGGCCTGAGATGGCGGGGCCGTCAGGCCCCATTACACGCGCCCTTTTCAATAAAAATAGGAGAGAATTACTATGCAAAAAGTTACTACTGCCGCTCAGATGCGGAATATGGATCGGATAGCTATGCATGGCATATATGCCATTGCGCCGGCTGTCCTCATGGAAAATGCCGGCCATGCCGTTGCCGAACGGGCCGGTGCCTGGCTGGAAGGCTGGAATGGCAAGGATGTCGTCCTCTTTTGCGGCAAAGGCAATAACGGCGGCGACGGCTTCGTCATTGCCCGCCATATCTTAGCCGCCGGGGCCAGGGCCTATGTCTATGTCCTCGGGGAAGAAGCCGACTATAGCGATGAAGCGCGTCAGCACTTGCATACGCTGCAGCAGCTGGCCGACGATGAAACGTGCCTGCTCTTGCCGGCGCCGCAGTCGGAAGCTGACTGGCAGGTCCTGCAAGAACGGCTCCTCGCCTCTTCTGTCGTCATCGACGCCATGTTGGGGACGGGCTTCCACGGCAGCCTGCGCCAGCCCATTGCCTCTATCGTAGCGGAAGTCAACGCCGCTGCCGCCGCCGGTGCCGTCACGGTCATCGCCGTCGATATGCCGACTGGCGTCAACTCCGATACGGGGGCTGTCAGCAACGGTGACGACGATGAAGACGGTCCGCTCTTTGCCGATATGACCGTCACCTTTGGTGCCCTCAAACGGGGCCTGGTCCTCTATCCCGGCCGGGCTTGTGCCGGCCACGTTGAAGTCGACCCCATCGGCATGCCTGGTCCGCTGCTCATGCAGCTCGAAGAAGACCCGGCTTATTTGCTGCAGGAATCGGATATCGCTGAAATCGTCGTGCCCCGCAGCCCGGACAGCCATAAAGGAACTCACGGTACCATCGCTATCGTCACCGGCAGCAGCCAAATGGCCGGAGCCGCCCTCATGGCCGCTCATGGAGCCGTCCGCAGCGGGGCCGGCAAGGTCTTCCTCCGCGTGCCCGGTGCGACGGCGCCGTACTGCATCGGCGCCCAGCCGGAAATCATGGTCCGCGGCGTCGGTACTGGCGACCACTTCACCGCTGCTGATGCCGATGAAATCATTGCTGAAAGCAAGACCTGGTCCGTCCTGGCCATGGGCCCCGGCATGGGCCGCGACGCCGGGACGAAAGAATTTCTCCTGAAAGTCCTGGCCGCTGTGGATTGCCCTGTCGTCCTCGATGCCGATGCCCTCAACCTGCTGGCCGGAGAAAAGGCCCTCATCGCTTCGCGGGGCAGCCGGATTATCATGACGCCGCACTTGGCCGAATTTTCTCGCCTCAGCGGCCTGTCCATGACGGAAATCAAAGCGGACCCCATCGCGGCAGCCCGTCATTTTGCCTCGGAATGGAAAGTCAACCTCGTCCTCAAAGGGGCGCCGACGCTCATCGTTTCGGCCCGGACGGGGAACGTCTACATCAACTCCACGGGCAATGCCGGCATGGCCTGTGGCGGCATGGGGGACGTCCTGACCGGCATGATTGCCGCCATGACGGCCCATCAGGGCATGAGCGATTTGTGCAGTGCCGCCTGTGCCGGCGTCTATCTCCACGGATCAGCCGGCGATGCCTGCCGCAAAGCCTGCGGCCCCTATGGCTTTACGCCCATGGAAACAGCCGATGCCCTTCCCGGCGTCCTGGCTTCTTTAGAAGAAGATTTGGCCCTGCCCATTTTGCAGCAGCCCTTGATTGGAGGAAAATAAATTGAAAAAAAGAAAACTCTTTACCGCCGCCCTGGCCCTGGCCATGAGCTTCATGCTCGTCCTGGCCGGCTGTGGCAACAGCGCGTCGTCCAGCTCGTCTGGTGGGGCCAAGGCCGTCCAGTCCCTGAGTGCCTCTGACAAGGACCTGCGCATATCCGTCCTCAACGTCGGTCAGGCCGATGCGACGCTCATCCAGTATAAAGGCAAGAATATGCTCATCGATACAGGCGAAGTCGACAGCCGGGCCGATTTGGTCAAACAGCTCAAAGAACGCAAGGTCAAGGATATCGACATCATCGTCATCACTCATCCCCACGGCGACCACCTGGGCGGCATGGCGGAACTGTTCAAGGACTTCAAAATCAAGCAGATCTATGACAATGGCCAGAGTGCCAATACGGCCATGTACCGCAATTACCTGAAAAACATCAAGGCCAAGAATATTGCTTATAAGACCTTGAAAAAGGGCGATACCTTCACCCTGGGTGATGACGTCACCTTTACCGTCCTGTCGCCGGGCACGCCTTTCACTAAAGAAAATACCCAGAGCGTTTCTGAAAGCGGCCTGACCAATGACAATTCCATCGTCTGCAAGATGACCTATGGCCAGTTCTCCATGATGTTTACTGGCGATGCCCAGAAAGAAGTCGAAGAAAAGATCCTCAAGGACTATAAACCAGCTGACCTCAAATCGGACGTCCTCAAAGTCGGCCATCACGGCAGCAAGACCTCGTCGTCCGACGCCTTCGTTAAAGCCATAGCCCCGAAAGCGGCAACCATTTCCTGCGCCGCCGGCAACCAGTACAAGTTCCCGCATGAACCGACGCTGAAGACCTTGCAGAAATACAACGTCGAAGTCTATCGCACTGACCGCAACGGCGTCATCACCATTACCACCGACGGCTCGTCATACAGCATTGAAAAGGAGCATTGATATGAAAAAAGAACTCGTCGGCAGCATCGACCGCATAACCGAACAGACAGCCTACATCATCCTCAACGACGATGAACACGAACTCCAGTTCCCACTGGAACTCTTGCCAGACGGCGCCGATGAAGGCATGGCCTTCACTATCACCATCGAACGCAACGAGGAAGAAGAAAAACGACTGGCCGAAGAAATCGAGGCCTTGAAAGAAGGCCTCTCCCAATAGGGAGAGGTTTTCTTTTTGCTCTTCCCAGGATTCACGGCGGGCTCGCCACGTGCGAGCCCCTACGGAATCGCATACAGGCGATGGGAATGAGTGCAGGCCGCAAAAAAAATACACGGCCAGCGGGGCCGTCAGGCCCCTTATATATATTCCCTAACACGTTTTACTAAACACACATAATGCATGAAAATAAATAATTACTACAGGAGGTAATTTTATGATTGGGTATAAAAAAATCGCAGTCATCTTGGCCGTTTTTTCGGCTATGGGGCTGGCTGTTCAAGGTCAGGAAAATGGCGATAGCATCGCGCTTTCTACGAATGTACCCACGTCTTTGCCGGCTTTGGCGCCGGCAGCGTATCGCGGTCATTTCTGGCGTGTCGATGCAGAAAATGATGCAGGTCTGCCACGGAATTTTCGCACTTGTCAGTCATCTTTTCACGGAGTGGAACATAAATATGCATCTGAGGTGGATCCGTCTTATGTTCCGTCCCGGAAGGGCTTGGATGACCTGCGTATTTCCGGGTCCGGCCAGTTTTCGGCCCGCCAGTTCGACGCCCTCGTCCATGAGCTGCGGAAAAAGACCCGGGGTCCTATTTATGACGTCGACTTGCGCCAGGAGTCACACGGCTTCTTCAATGGCACGGCTATCAGCTGGTATGGCCGTCACGATTGGGGAAATATAGGAAAGTCCCAGGCCGAGGTTCTCATCGATGAACAGCAGCGCTTGCAGGCCGCTTTGGGGACAGACGTCACGGTCTACGACCAGGGGAAAGGCGATTTGCCCGTTCATCCTCAGATTATGACCGTACGACGCGTCCAGACGGAACAGGAACTGGCAGAAAGCAAAGGCGTTCACTACGTCCGCCTGGCCAGTACGGATCACCTTTGGCCGACGCCGGGCGAAATCGACGCTTTCCTGGCCTTTGTTCGCACTTTACCAGACGACGCCTGGCTCCATTTCCATTGCGAAGCCGGAGCCGGCCGGACGACGGCTTATATGGTCATGTACGATATGATAAAGAATCCCGACGTGTCCTACCGGGATATCGTCTATCGCCAGTATGAAATCGGCGGCAACTACACGCCACACGATGTATCCCGTCCCAAACGAGGCGATTGGAAAGGACCGTATTATCATGAAAAACACGAAATGGTGTCCTTATTTTATCAGTATGTACAGGACCAGACGAAACAGGGATGGAGCCAGTCATGGTCACAATGGTTACAGAATAAAAGAATGAGAGTCAATAACGTTTATAACGATAACGACATATAAAACGACAAGAAATGTATAAATAACCATTTACAAAATTTTTATGCAAAAATAAGCTTTAGGAAATCAAAAAATAAGACTAAAAAATGGAAGCTGAATGGCGCTGTTAAGCCAATCTTTATTTCGCTAAAACTGGTTTGTAGATATAGAGTTTTGACAAGCGCCGGGAAAAGTTGTATAATAACTGCAACAGGTGTGGTGCGGATGCAGGCAACACCTGCGGAAAGAGCAAAAAAACAGTACCTTTTTCAAGGCAGTAAAAGAGAGGAAACTAGGACAACTCGCCAATGAACCCTTGGAAAAAATACGTTTCGGCGCTCGCTAGTAACGGTGTAAGACTTTACGAAACTTATTTTTATTGGAAAAGGGGTAATTCTCATGAAATCCAAAGTATTAGCAGCTCTCGTAGCAACTATGGCTGTTGGCGCAACCTGCGCATTCGCAGCTAACCCGTTCGTCGACGTACCGTCTGACAGCTGGGCTTACAAATCCGTCGTAGAATTGGCTGACGCCGGCATCATCCAGGGCGTTGACGGCTCTTACTTCCAGGGCAACCGTAACATCACTCGTTATGAAGCCGCTGAAATGGTCGCAAAAGCTATGGCTCACATGGACAAAGCTTCTGTCGAACAGCGCGCCCTCATCAACAAACTCGCTGACGAATATGCTGACGAACTCAACAACCTCGGCGTTCGCGTAAGCGCTCTGGAAAACCGCGTTGGCAACGTCAAACTCACCGGTGACGCTCGTGTCCGTTACATCCATCAGGACAGCGATGACCAGGGCAAAGGTGAAGTTAAGAATGATGATTCTTGGACTTATCGTGTTCGTGTTCGCGCTAATGCTCAGGTCAACGACCGTACAAAAGTCGTCTATGGTATCAGCACCAACAATGTAAGCTTCGCTGATAATAGCACAGCTAGCGATAGCAAGGATAATAACATCTTCACGGATCGCGCTTATGTTGACTACAACTTCGGCGGCAACAACTGGGATTTGAAAGTTGGCCGTGATGAATATGACATGGGCGGCGGCCGTGCTTATGGCTTCCTCTATGGCGATACCTTCGACGGTGCGCAGTTGAAATACAGCAACGATAAATTCGCTGCTACCGCTGGCTATGGTAAATTTAAAGAAGGCGTCATGGGTGGTGACAATAGCGTAGTAGATTCCCATGAAGCTACAAAAACTGGCTATGGCGAATTAGAAGGCTTCTTCGGCGGCGGCCGTGCAGCTGGTTCGGCTATCGGCGTTTACTACAATGATTTCAGTGGTAACAAGTCCTTCAATTTTGACGATGCTTGGGGTGCTTATGGCAGCTTGAACCTCGGTAAATGGAATGCTTTGGCTAACTACGAAAAATACAATAGTGAAAACAGCAAAGCAGATGATCCGGAAGTATGGGTTGGTAAGATTACTTACAATAAAGCTAACTTCGCTACGCCGAAGTCCTGGGACGCTTGGGTTGAATACCTCAATGCCGACAACGGCTTTGCTGATGCAGATGGCAAATTCATCGGTTCTACTTATGGCTGGAGAAACGGTAGCCTCTTGAACAACGTTAAGTCTTGGGGTGCTGGCGTCGACTACACCTTCGCTAAGAACGCTCAGTTCCAGGTAATGCAGTCCTTCGCATCTGAAGCTAAAGAAGGCAGCAACGACCCGGGCGAAGAAACACGCGCTCAGTTCGTATTCGTATTCTAATCTCTCCTTTCACAGGAAGATTACAAAGACCACTCAGAAATGGGTGGTCTTTTTTTATATATATTCCTAATTGGCATAATACGTAAAACCTGGCTATTTTATGCCCTTTATGAGGCTTTTTAGTATGGCAAAAACTTACATAATTTTGACAAAATTTACAAAATAAGGTATAGTGAAAAATAACTAGTGTAGTGCGTCGCAGGTATACTAGTGAAAAGAGGTACGAAGAAACAGACAGTCTGAGGCAGTAAAAGAGAGGAAACTAGGACAACTCGCCAATGAACACTCAGAAATATGTTTCTGTCTCTCGCTTGTAACCGAGTAAGGCTTTAGGAAACTTATTTTTTGAAAAGGGGTAATACTCATGAAAACAAAAGTATTAGCAGCTCTCGCAGCAACTATGGCTGTTGGCGCAACCTGCGCATTCGCAGCTAACCCGTTCGTCGACGTACCGTCCGACAGCTGGGCTTACAAATCCGTCGTAGAATTGGCTGACGCCGGCATCATCCAGGGCGTTGACGGCCAGTACTTCCAGGGCAACCGTAACATCACTCGTTACGAAGCCGCTGAAATGGTCGCCAAAGCTATGGCTCACATGGACAAAGCTTCTGTTGAACAGCGCGCCCTCATTAACAAACTTGCTGACGAATATGCTGACGAACTCAACAACCTCGGCGTTCGCGTAAGCGCTCTGGAAAACCGCGTTGGCAACGTAAAACTCACTGGTGACGCTCGTATCCGTTACATTCACCAGAGCGAAGGCGACCGTGTAAAAGATACGGCTAAACAGCCGACCTTTGAAGATACGGGTCGTGTAAATGATGCCACGAAGAATGATGATTCCTGGTCCTATCGTGTCCGCGTCCGTGCCAATGCTCAGGTCAATGACCGCACGAAAGTTACTTATGGTATTAGCACTAATAGCATAAGCTTTGCTGACAATAGCACGGCTAGCGATAGCGATAATAACAATATCTATACGGACTTGGCCAACGTTGATTACAACTTCGGCGGCAACAACTGGGACCTCCTCGTAGGCCGTTATGAATATGACATGGGCAATGGCCACGGCTATGGCTTCCTCTATGGCGATACCTTCGACGGCGCTCAGTTGCAGTATCACAACGACAAATTCGCAGCTACCGCTGGCTATGGTAAATTTAAAGAAGGCTCGATGGCTACAGATACTGATGGTGTCAAGACCGGTTACGGCGAATTAGATGGCTTCTTCGGCGGCGGCCGTGCAGCTGGTTCGGCAGTAGGCGTTTACTACAACGACTATACTGTGGCTGGCGGTAGTGATCGTACAGGTAGCTTTGATTTTGATGATTCCTGGGGCGCTTATGCCAGCGTTAACTTCGGTAAATGGAATGCCCTGGCTAACTATGAAAAATATAACAACACGAATAGCTCTAAAGACGATCCGGAAGTATGGGTTGGCCGCCTGAGCTATGGTGCTGCCAACTTCGCTACACCGAAATCCTGGGATGCTTGGGTTGAATACCTCAATGCCGACAACGGCTTTGCAGATGGTAAGGGTAACTTCATTGGTTCTACCTATGGCTGGAGAGAAGGCAGCCTCTTGAACAACGTTAAATCTTGGGGTGCTGGTATTGACTACACCTTCGCTAAGAACGCTCAGTTCCAGATCATGCAGTCCTTTGCAACCAGTGCAAAAGACGGCAATGCTGATCCGGGCGAAGAAACACGTGCTCAGTTCGTATTCGTATTCTAATCTCTCCTTTCACAGGAAGATTACAAAGACCACTCAGAAATGGGTGGTCTTTT
>NZ_JBBMEU010000005.1:0-61811 GCF_040096415.1 Megasphaera intestinihominis | reverse complement strand
TTTGACGTTCTATATAATAGAACCTCGCACGTTGGCGTTCATTCAGTTCATTGTTCAGTTTTCAAAGGTCATCGTTGCCATCGCTTCATCGCGACGACTTGTATATCTTACCAAACTCCGAGAAGTCTGTCAAGCCCTGATTTGAACTTTTTTCAACTCAATCAGTGCCGGTCCGCTAAGCGAACTCATACAGACACAACAAAACAAACCTATCGTTTCTTTCGTCCGTCTCAGTACAGCTGGTTCCTATATAATAGCATTTAGCTTGCAAAATGTCAACACTATTTTTCTAACAGGGAAAAATAACGGTGGATATGGCAGGCCAGGAAGACCGTGAACCGCTGTTCCCAGTCAGCCAGATCATAGGGAATGAGTTTCTCCGCCTTGTGGATGCGATAGGCTACGGTATTGCGATGGGTGTAGAGCTGGGCCGCTGTTCCCTTCAGGCTGCCATCGTGGCAGAGATAGGCTTCCAGCGTTTCGTACAAACTGGACCGGTGGCTTTCATCATAAGCCAGCAAGGCTCCCAGGGCCCGGTCGTGTAGGACGCGCAGCACCCGGTCATCGGGCTGAGAAAAGAAGAGGGCATAGGCGCCGAGGGCTCCGAAATAGCACCAGGACTGCTGATGGAGACGGGCCCATACCAAAGCCTGCTGCCCCTGGCGGCAGCTGTCTGGCAGGGTTTTCAAGTCAGGCGCCGTCAGGCCCTGGCCCGTCACCAGGCGGTCATGGCCTTTGAGCCAGGCGACGAGTGCTGCCGGCAGCGTTCCCTGCTGGAGCAGGACGATCGTGTCCTTATAAGGAAATATAAAGTATGGCTGGTCCAGCCCGTTGAGGAAGGATTTGCTGTCAGCCAAAAAATCGACATCGCCATCGGCGCCGGCCAGGACCAGTGCCGTATACGGCCCCTCTTCCTGCCAGCCCGTCAGAGCCAGTTCAGTCAGGACCGACGACCCCTGGACGCCGAAGAGGAATTCCTTCCACGCCGTAATGGCCCGGTATTCTTCACGGTTGGTCAAAAAGAGGGCCGACAAAAAGGACTGGGTAATGTCGGCCAGGCGCACTTCCCAAGGCATGGTGAATATCGGGAAGGCCGCTTCCTCACAGCGTTCTTTCAAGGCTTCCGTAATATCCGACGGCAAGAGGTACTTTCCCGTATTGACGACCAGGCCGGCCGCATCGGCTGCCAGCAGGGCATCGACGAAGTTTTCCAGCCAATGCGGGTCGCCGGGGCTGGCCAGGCCCGTCGTGAAGATGAAGGCATGAGGCCGCAAAAAAGTGCCATAGTCTGCATCTTCCATGACCTGCACCCAGGCCACGTCGCGGCTCAGTCCCTGCCGTCCGGCCAGGAGGTCCAGTTTATATTTGTTTTCATCCTGCCTGTAAAGTTGAGCGATGGATAGAGACATGGGACTCCCTCCTTTGTGTCGTCAGCACAACATCATATTTTTAACTTTGGTTTCCCAGCTTCTTGTTGTTTTTAATAGTAAAACGTATAATAAGCGTATCATTTAAGATTATCCATGCAAAGTCTTTCATAGAGCACTCACCAAGGCTTTGTATCTTGCATTGATAAGGGGGAGACATTATGTTAAAAGATGAATTACCGAAAATTGTTACCCAGACCGTTCCCGGTCCGAAAGCCGCTGCCGTCCTGGCCCGCCGCCGTCAGGCCATCCCGGATGCCATCGGCACCATCTATCCGACAGTCATCCAGCGCGGCGAAGGCGCCATGTTTGAAGACATAGACGGCAACTATTTCCTCGACTGGGTCGGCGGCGTCGGCGTCCTGAACATCGGCTATTCCCAGCCGGAAGTCGTCAAAGCCGTCCAGGACCAGGCCGGGAAGTATTTCCACGCCATGGCCAACATCGTCACCCATGAAGGCTACGTCGCCCTGGCGGAAAAACTCAACGCCATCGCGCCGGTCAAGGGCGACAAGAAGCGCTCCTTCTTCATCAACAGCGGCGCTGAAGCCGATGAAAATGCCGTCAAAGTCGCCAAGGCCTATACGAAACGGCCGAACATCATCGTCTTCTCCGGCGCCTTCCACGGCCGCACGCTCATGACCATGGCCATGACGGCCAAGAAAGCCTACGCCCGCGGCATGGGCCCCTTCCCGGACGGCGTCTATCGGGCCGAATTCCCTTATCTCTACCGCAAACCGGCTGGCATGAGCGATGACGAAGCCCTGGAATTCTACCTGAATTCCCTGAAAGAAGTCTTCATGTACGCTTCGCCGGCGGAATACGTCGCCGCCATCGTCGTCGAACCGCTCCAGGGCGAAGGCGGCTTCATCCCGGCTCCTATCCCCTGGATCAAGGCCCTGCGCAAAGTCTGCGACGACAACGGCATCCTGCTCATCGCCGACGAAGTCCAGACCGGCTGGTGCCGCACAGGCCGCATGCTGGCGACGGAATACTGGAAAGAAGCCGGCTGCCCGCCGGATATCATCGCCACGGCTAAATCCATCGGCGGCGGCGTGCCCCTCGGTGCCGTCGTAGCCCGCGAAGAAATCATGGAATCCGTCCCGGCCGGCGTCATCGGCGGTACCTTTGGCGGCAACGCCCTGGCCTGCGCTTCGGCCCTGAAAGTCATCGAAATCATGGAACGGGACCATTTGGCCGACCGGGCCCTGGAAATCGGCCAGAAAGTCTGCGCCCGCTATGAACAGTGGAAACAGAAATACGACGTCATCGGCGACTACCGCGGCTTAGGCGCTATGCTCGGCCTGGAATTCGTCCACGACAAAGCCAGCAAGAAGCCCTATCCGGAACTGGTCACAGCCGTCATCAAAGAAGCGGCCCAACACGGCCTGATCATGGAAAACTGCGGCATTTACGACAACGTCATCCGCTTCCTCTGCCCGCTCGTCGTCACCGACGCCCAGCTCGATGCCGGCCTGGACATCCTGGAACAGGCCATCATTACCTGCACGAAATAATCAGTATTTCTCTCCCATGACATCGAGGGCGACCATGGCCATGGCCTTGGCGCCCGTCAATGCCTGCATCTTGCCCAGGTCGCTGCCAGCGGCTTGGGCAAATTCTTTCGTATGGGCATTGATGTCGTAGCCGATGCAGATTTCCGGCTGGCTGACCCGCGTAATTTGGCTGACATTGCCTACGTCCGTCGAGCCTTCGGCATAGTCGTCGTCGCGGATGCCGAATTCTTCGTAGAGCTGGTTGAAGGCGTCGGCAAAGTAAACGTCCATCCTGGGGTCATTGATCATATTCTTATAGAGCGGTTCATAATGGACCATTTCCACTTTCGCTCCGTGTGCGTCGGCGACGTCACGGGCGATTTTTTTTATGTCCGGCAGCATCTTGTCTTCCAGGTATTCCACTTTCAGGGCCCGGATAGTCGCCTTGAGGACAGCCCGGTCAGGCACGATGTTCGGCGCCGTACCGCCTTCGGTGATGATGGCGCCGATGATATGGCGTTCGGTCAAGGTCTTTTCATAGGCCTTCAGGCAGCCATAGAAATCGACGAGGGCATCGAGGGCATTGACGCCGTGGTAGGTCGCATCGGCGACGTGGGCCGCCTTGCCGAGGAAGGCGAACTGCATGGGGTGCGTCGCATAGGACGTGCCGCCGATATAGGTCTTATCCGTACCGGGATGGACGATGACCACCGCGTCCAGGCCGTCGAAGACGCCGTGTTCGCTCATATAGACTTTGCTGCCCACCGTTTCTTCGGCCGGACAGCCGTAGACGTGGACCGTCGCCTTGTCGCCGGCCGCTTTGGCAAAGGCCAGGGCCGCGCCGACGCTCATGGCGGCGATGAGGTTATGGCCGCAGCCGTGGCCGATTTCCGGCAGGGCATCGTATTCGGCCAAAAAGCCCATCTGAAAAGGACCGTGGCCGCAGACAGCGTGAAAGGCCGTCGGGAAAGCGTCGGCGACGGGATTGTCGATGGCAAAGCCGCGGTCCTGCAGGATTTTTTTCAGCGTCGCCGATGCGAAGACTTCGTTCATGCCCGTTTCCGGGTGGTCGTGAAGGCTTTCGGCAATGCCGTAGATGACCGGTTTCAGTTCATCTACATAGCGGCAGGCCTGGTCTTTCAAATCTTTATATTCCATGAGAATCTCTCCTATCCAAATTACAGCAGCGTAAAGCGTACACCGTCCAGGCGGGCTTCGAGACCGGCCATCTGGCCCAGGGGCAGCCAGGCGTTGTCGGCACCGTGGCCGAAGGGCAGGCCCATGACGGCCGGTTTGCCCCACTTGCGGGCATAAGCCTGGAGGACTTCTTTCACCGTCCATTCATAACGGGCGCCTTCGTCAGGGCCGCAGTGGTGGAATTCGCCGAAGGCGATGGCCCGGACGCGGTCGATGAGGCCCGATTCCTCGAACTGGCAGAGCATGCGGTCCAGGGCATAGGCCTCTTCCCCGACTTCTTCCAGGCAGAGGATGGCGCCGTCTGGCGGATCGATGGCATAAGGCGTGCCCATGAGGACCGACAGGAGCATCATATTGCCCCCGGCCAGCGGGCCCGTGACGGCACCGGGGACGAGGGTTTCCGGCTGGCAGCCCGGCGGCAGCGGCAGTTCCCGCGCTTCATAGGGATGCTGCAGGCCGTAGGCGAACTGCTCTTTCGTATATTCCGAGGCATTGCGGCCCAGGGACATGACCATAGTCCCGTGGATGGGACAGAAGCCGCAGCGCTGGAGGAAGGCCGTATGCAGGGCCGTAATATCGCTGAAGCCGACGAACAATTTGGGATGGGCCGCAATGAGCTCATAGTCCAAGAGCGGCAGGATGCGCGTCGCCCCATAGCCGCCACGCAGGCAGACGATGGCCTTGACGGCGTCGTCGGCAAAGGCTTCGTTGATATCCCTTGCCCGCAGCCGGTCGGGGCCGGCCAGATAGCCATCAAAGGCAGATACGGATTTCCCGATTTTCACTTCATAGCCGAGGGACCGCAAGAAGGTGAGGCCCTTGATCACGTCGTCACCGGCCAGGGCTGACGACGGGGCGACGACGGCGATGGTGTCGCCAGCTTGCAACGGTTCTGCATAGGTATACTCCATAAGGCTACTTCCTTTCTGATTCATCGATATAGGCTTTCTTGAAATCGACCAGTCCCAGCGGCGACCAGTGGTAGCCCTTGATATAGGGCTGGGCCACGTAGGGCTGGGTCGTGTAGTACAAGGGGATGATGACGCAGTCGTCGAAGAGTATCTGTTCCGCTTCGTGGAGATAGGCCATGCGCTGTCTTTCGTCGTTGCTGGCCTTGGCTTTGGCAATCAATGCATTATACGCCGGGTTGTGGTACTGGGCGTCATTTTCGTCATCGGCAAAGACGTCGAGGAAGGTCATGGGGTCGATGTAATCGGCGATCCACGACGCCCGGGCCAGCTGGTAGTCGCCTTGGGCGCGGGTGGCCATGAAGACTTTCGATTCCTGGTTGGTAATATTGACGTCGACGCCGAGGTTTTCTTTCCACATGGCCTGCAGGGCTTCGGCTACAGCCTTGTGCATTTCATTGGTATTGAAGAGGAGCGTCACTTCCGGCAGCGGGTGCTGGTCATCGTAACCGGCTTCCTTCAGGAGCTGGCGGGCTTTGGCCGGGTCTTCGGCGATGAGGTTACCCCCTTCCTTACGGAAATCACGGCCTGTGGCCTTGTCCTTCAGTCCCGGCGGGACCCAGGCGTAGGCCGCTTCCTTTTCACCGCGGACGATGTACTTCATCAGTCCCTGGCGCTGGACGGCCAGGGCAAAGGCCTTGCGGACGCGGACGTCGTCAAAGGGCTTCTTCTGGACGTTGAAGACGTAGTAATAGGCGCCGAGATAAGGAGCAATCTCGTAGAGGCCCATCTGTTCCAGCCGTTCCTGGTCGGCCGGCGGCGGTTCGACGGTCATGTTGGCCTGATTGCTTTCGACCAGGGTCAGGCGCGTCGCCTGGGAATCGCTGATGGGGAAATCGAGGTGGTCCAGGATGACCGAACCGGCATCCCAGTAGCGGTCGTTCTTGACGACTTCGATTTCACTGGAATGGTTCCAGGAAACGATTTTATAGGGGCCGCTGCAGACCATGCCGTCCGCATCGGCAGCCCACGTATCGGGCTTGGCTTCGACGAGCTTCCTGGGGACGGGATAATAGCAGTGGAACGCCGTCAGGTTGAGGAAATACGGTGTCGGTTCCTTCAGGCGGACGACCAGGGTCCGGTCATCGACGGCTTTGACGCCGACGGCATCGGCCGAGGCCTTCTTATTGAAATAGTCTTCGGCCTTGTCGATGCAAAAGAGCATATAGGCATTTTCCGAAGCTACGTCGGGATCGACGACGCGCTTCCAGGAATATTCGATGTCGTCTGCCGTAATCGGCGTGCCGTCGCTCCATTCGATGCCCGGCCGCAGGTGGAAGGTATACGTCTTGCCATCCGGTGAGATATCCCAGCTTTCGGCCAGGGCCGGCTGGGGTACATCGTCATCGTCGAGGCGGGTCAGGCCTTCAAATATCTGCAGTTCCACATTGCTTTCGACGAGGGCCGTCGTCATGGCCGGGTCCAGCCGCGACGGTTCCGCTTCCAGGACGTAGCTGACCGTATCGGGGTGCTGAATGCCGCAGCCGCTGAAGAGGACGGCCGTCAGCAGGCAGCTCAGGAGTAAGAGTAATTTCTTCATCGTCTGCCTCCTCTCGCATGATGGCAGGCGACGAAGCGGTCGTCTGCGACCTGCCGGAAATGAGGCACGTCGATGCGGCAGACTTCATCGGCGTAGGGACAGCGGGGATGGAAGACGCAGCCCTTGGGCAAGTCGAGGGGGCTCGGCACTTCGCCGCAGACGATGGTCCGGCGCCGGTAGTGCGGGTCCGGCCGGGGCACGGAGGCGATGAGCATCTGCGTATAGGGGTGGAGCGGGTCGTGGAAGACGGCGTCTCCCGGCCCCAATTCGACGAGGCGGCCTAAATACATGACGCCCATGCGGCGGCTCATGTGATGGACCATGGCCAGGTCATGGGCGATGAACAGATAGGACAGGCCCCGTTCCTGCTGCTGGCGCTGCATCATGTTGACAATCTGGACCTGGACGGACACGTCGAGGGCCGAAATAGGTTCATCGCAGAAGACACATTCCGGGTCGACGGCCAGGGCCCGGGCGATGCCGATGCGCTGGCGCTGGCCGCCACTGAATTCATGGGGATAGCGCTGGGCCGCTTCAGGCCGCATGTCGACCTGTTCCAATAAGGACGCCACGCGCTGGCGCCGCTGGCTGTCATCCTGACAGAGATGGTAGTTGCGTAAGGGCTCGCTGATGATGTCTTCGACGGTCATGCGCGGGTCCAGCGAGGCATAAGGGTCCTGGAAAATCATCTGGACGTGGCGGCGATAGTCGCGGCCTACAGCGCGGTCGGCAATGTCCCTGCCCTTATAGGTAATGGACCCGCCGGTCTTGGCATATAAGCCCAGCAGGGTCCGGGCAAAAGTCGATTTGCCGCAGCCCGATTCGCCGACGAGGCCGACCGTCTCGCCCTGGCCGATGGTCAGGGACAAGTCGTCGACGGCGGTCAGGGTCTTCTTGGGCCGTCCCAGCCAGTCCCGCTGGACGACGAATTGTTTACTGATATGTTTGGCTTCGATGAGGTTCATGGCAATGCCTCCTTGGCCGCGGCGGCCTGGGCCAGCCAGCACGTGTAATGATGGCCCGGTCCGGCTTCTTCCCGCGGCGGCGCCGCCGTCATGCAGGCCTTCATGGCCTGGGGGCAGCGCGGATAGAAACGGCAGCCCTCGGGCATGTGGAAGAGGTCCGGCGCCTGGCCGGGGATCCCGGTCAGGGCTTTATCCTTCTGGGCCGGGTCCGGCAGTGAGGCCAGGAGGCCCTGGGTATAGGGATGGGCCGGGCGGTAGAAAATATCATCGGCCGTCCCCTCTTCGACGATGGCGCCGGCATACATGACGTAAATGCGGCGGCACATCTGGGCGATGACGCCGAGATTATGGGAAATGAGGACGACGGCCATGCCCAATTCCGCCTGGAGGCGCTTGAGGACATCCAGGACCTGGGCTTCTGTCGTCACGTCGAGGGCCGTCGTCGGTTCGTCGGCAAAGAGGAGCCGCGGCGAACAGGACAGGGCCATGGCGATGAGACAGCGCTGGCGCATGCCGCCCGATAATTCATGGGGATATTGATGGAGCCGCTTTTCCGGCGACGTCAGTCCGACGGCTCTGAGCAGTTCCAGGGCCTTGGCTTCACAGGCTTTACGGCCCAGGTGCTGGTGCAGGGCGATGCCCTCGCAGAGCTGGTTGCCGATGGTCAGGACGGGATTGAGCGACGTCATGGGGTCCTGGAAAATCATGGCCATGTCGCGGCCGCGCAGGCGGTTCATCTGCGTTTCCGACAAGGGGATGACATCGCGGCCGTCCCAGAGGATCTGGCCGCCAGTATATTCCGTCGCTTCGGCCGGCAGCAGCTTCATGGCCGCCTGGGACGTGACGGATTTACCGCAGCCCGATTCGCCGACGATGCCGACGGTTTCGCCGGGATTGACGGTCAGCGATACGTCGTGGACGGCTTCCAGCAGTCCCCGGTAAGTATGGAAAGAAATGGTCAGATGGCGTACATCTAATAAGGCTTGCATCAGCGTCCCTCCTTCTGGTTCTGCGGGTCCAGGGCGTCGCGCAGGCCGTCGCCGAGGAACATGAAGCCCAGCATGGTGATGCACAGGGCCAGGGCCGGGAAGACGAGCTGGAACGGGAAGGAGCGCATACTATTGATACCTTCTGAAGCCAGGACACCCCAGCTGGCCATGGGCGCCGATACGCCGAGGCCGATGAAACTCAGGAAGGCTTCTGTAAAAATCGCGTCGGGAATGGACAAGGTCAGGGTGACGATAATCGGCCCGACGCAGTTGGGAATCATATGACGGCAGAGGATATGCCACGTCGACGTCCCGCAGGAGCGGGCGGCCATGACGTATTCCTGCTGCTTCAGGCTGAGGATCTGGCCGCGGACGATGCGGGCCATGTTGAGCCAGTAGGCAATGCCCAGGGCCAGGTAGATGTTGAGCAGGCCCGGCTTGAAGACGACCATGAGCAAAATGACGTAGAGCAGCATGGGAATGGAATAGAGGATGTCGACGATATGCATCATGATCTGGTCCGTCCGGCCGCCGACGAGGCCGGCAATGCCGCCGTAGATGACGCCGATGAAGACGTTGATCAGGCTGGCGACGAGGCCGATGGACAGGGAAATGCGGGCGCCGTAGAGGACGCGGACGAAGAGGTCACGGCCCAGGGAATCCGTACCGAACCAGTGCGCAGCCGACGGCCAGGCATTGGCTGCCGTCAAATCCTGGTCGGCATAAGTATAGGGCGCCAGCCAGGGGCCGGCAATGGCCAGGAGGCTCATGACGACGACGATGGCCAGGCCCCATAAGGCCAGGCGGTTCTTCTTCATCTGCCGCCAGCCCCGGTCGCGCAGGGTCTGGGGCGGTACATAGGGTTCCGTCCGGTCAGCAGCCGTAAGCGGTGTAAAATCCATCATCAGCCCTCCTTCTTTCCATCCATGGTGATCCGCGGGTCCAAGAGCGGATAAATGACATCGATGAGTAAATTCATCATCATGATGAGGAAACTGTAAAAAATCGTAATGCCCAAGATGACCGTATAGTCGCGGTTATAAATGCTGGTGACGAAGTGGCGTCCCAGGCCGGGGATGGCAAAAATCGTCTCGACGATGAAGCTCCCCGTCATGAGGGCCGCCGCCAAAGGGCCGATATAACTGACGACAGGCAGCAGGGCGTTGCGCAGGGCATGGTGGCAGATGAGGGACCGCGTGCCGATGCCCCGCGACCGGACCGTGCGGATATAGTCCTGCCCCAGGGCATCGAGCAGGCTCGACCGGGTCAGGCGCATGATGAAGGCCGTCGGCTGGGCCGCCAGGGCCAGGGCCGGCAGGACAACGTAAGCCGGCCCCTTCCACAGGGCCGCCGGCAGGATGGGCCAGGTAAAGGCGAAGAGCTGGATGAGGACCGCTGCCAGGATGAAACTGGGCACGGAGACGCCCAGGGTGGCGCCGACCATCATGGTGTAGTCGATCCAGGTATTCTTATACCAGGCCGCGGCCATGCCGGCCAGGACGCCGGCACCGATGGCCAAAAAGAGGCTGATGAGCCCCAGCTGGGCCGATACGGGAAAGGTTTCGGCAATGATATCGTTGACGGTCTTGCCGGGATACTTATAAGAAGGCCCCAAGTCGAGGACCGCTGCATGGCGGACGTAATCGACGTACTGGGACCATAAGGGTTCGTCGAGGTGATATCGGGCTTCGACGGTTGCCATGACGGCCGGCGGCAGTTTCTTTTCCTGCGTAAACGGGCCGCCTGGGATGGCATGCATGAGGCCAAAAGTAATGGTGATGATCGCCCATAAGACGACACAAGCGCCGGCCAGGCGCTTTGCAAGGTACATGGCCAATTCAGGTTCCTTCCTTTCCAACATAGATATTATTCATTATAAGGCTGTGTTCCCATCGTGACAAGTTGTAATCCCCGAAAAGGCGGCGTATAATAAGAAGTTAGTACGTTAACAATCCATACGAGAAAGGTGATCGCCGTGAACTGGAAATTCTGTCTGGCCATTCTGACCTGCAACGTCGTCTTCATGTCTTCAAGCTATACCATGCTCATCCCCTTCCTGCCCATGTACCTGACGCGGGAACTGGGCGTCGATGCGGCCTCGGTCAACATCTGGTCCGGTGTCGTCTTTTCGTCGACCTTCCTCATCAGCGCCATCATGGCGCCTATCTGGGGACGCATGGCCGACCGGCGGGGCAAGCGGCTCATGGCCATCCGCGCCAGCCTGCTCTTATCGATCAGCTATTTTCTCGGCGGCATCGTCACGTCGCCGCTGCAGCTGACGTTCATGCGCATGTTCCAGGGCTTCGCATCGGGCCTGTGGCCGATGGAACTGGCCATCATGACCATCTATGCACCGCCGAAGAAACTGGGCATCTGCCTGGGCATCATGCAGGGCGCCCTGACGGCAGGCGGCATCATCGGCCCCCTCTTCGGCGGCATCCTGGCCGAAGCCTTCGGCATGCGCATGTCCTTCTTCCTGGCAGCCGGCGCCCTGTTCCTCAACTTCGTCGTCCTGGTCTTCTTCATCAAAGAACCGCCGACGGATACAGCCGCAGCGGATACGGCCGCAGCCGGGGCAGAAGGCGAAAAGGTCAGCCTCTGGAAGATTCCCGTCATCCGCCTGATGCTGGTCAGTGCCGCCCTGGTCCAGGTCGTCATCCTCATCGTCCAGCCCATATTGACGACATACATCTCCCACCTGGCCGGCGAGCTGGACAACCTGGTCTTCATTTCAGGCCTCATCTTCTCCATGAGCGGCTTTTCCAGCGCCATTACGGCTCCGCTCTGGGGACGCTTCGGCCAGCATCACGGCTTCGTCAAGGCCCTGCGCCTGTCCCTGGTCCTGGCGGGGATTTTCTTCTTCATCCAGGCCATCCCGGACACGCTGTATACCTTTGCGGCCAGTCAGTTCGCCATCGGCCTCTTCTTCTCCGGCATCTATCCGTCGATCAACGCCATCCTGGCCGAAAAGACCAGTGCCAGCATCAAAGGGCGCGTCTTCGGCCTGATGTTCTCAGCCCAGCAGGTCGGGGCCATGGGCGGCCCCATCCTGGGCGGCGTCATCGCCACCTTCCTGGGCATGAAATACGTCTTCCTGGCAGCCGGCGCCCTGCTGCTGTTCATCAGTATCGCTGTCCAGCGCAAAGCCCGCCAGCTCCACGAAGCCTAGCCCCGCGTGCCGCGGTTATGGGTGTAATTGGGCAGGAGCTTCGGCGACAGGATGTCGTCATCGACGCGGGCTTCTGCCCGTTCTTCGTCGAAACGGCGGACGTGGTCCAGCGTCCCTTTCCCAGGATGGGCCGTCTGGCTGTAGCCAGCCGCTTCCGTCCCGGCAATGCGGCCGAAGACGATGATATCCAGGAGGCTGTTGCCCATGAGGCGGTTCGTCCCGTGGATACCGCCGACGTCTTCACCGGCGGCATAGAGGCCGGGTATCTTCGTTTTACTCTTGGCGCCGATACAGATGCCGCCATTCTGGTAATGCAGGGTCGGATAGACCAGGATGGGCTGCTTGCGGATATTGATGCCAAATTTTTCATACATGTGGATCATGGCCGGCAGGCGCTTTTCCATGGTCCCTTCGCCGTTGATGAGGTCGACCATGGGCGTGTCGAGCCAGACAGCCGGTCCGTGGAGGGCATAGACCCCTTTGTCCCGTTCCTGACATTCGCGGATGATGGCCGCTGCGACGACGTCACGCGTTTCCAGGGGATGGAGGAAGGCTTCGCCGTTCTTATTGACCAGCATGGCCCCGAGAGAGCGGACCTTTTCCGTCACCAGGGCGCCGTAGATCTGCGGCGGATAGGCAGCGCCCGTCGGATGGTACTGGATGGCGTCGGCATAGATGAGGGGCACGCCGGCGCGGTAGGCCATGACCAGGCCGTCGGCCGTCGAGCCGTAGTGATTGGACGTTGGGAAGCCCTGGTAGTGGAGGCGGCCGGCACCGCCTGTGGCGATGATGACGCTCTTGGCCCGGACGACGTGGTATTCCCGGGTATCGAAGTCATAGAGGACGGCACCGGCCGCCTTCCCTTCGCCATCGAGGAGGAGTTCCACAGCCGGTGAATATTCGACGACGTCGACGCCGGCATTGCGCACTTCGTCGCGGAGGACGCGCATGATTTCCGCCCCTGTATAGTCGCCGCAGGCGTGCATACGCTTGCGCGACGTGCCGCCGCCATGGGTCGTGACCATGGAGCCGTCGCTGTTCTTGTCGAAGAGGACGCCCAGCGAGCTGAGCCACTGGATGGCTTCCGGCCCGTGGAGGACGAGTTCGGCCAGCAGTTCAGGCTTGTTCTTATAATGGCCGCCGCCGATGGCGTCGAGATAGTGGGCCTCCGGCGAATCGCTTTCCTTGTCGGCTGCCTGGATGCCGCCTTCGGCCATGCCCGTATTGGCATCGCCCATGCGCAGTTTCGTCGCCATGAGGACCTTGGCGCCGTGCCGTGCCGCTTCGATGGCAGCCGCCGCACCGGCGCCGCCACCGCCGATGACCAGGACATCCGTTTCGAACTGGATGTGGTCCAAGTCGACGTCGGCCGTATCCATGCGGCTCTTGCCCTGCAGCAGGGCGGCCAGTTCCTTCGGCACTTTATCGCCTTTATTGGGGCCGACGGACAGGACGGCAAAGCCTTCTTCATGGTAATCCGGATGGTACTGGCGCAGGAGTTCCCCCTTCTCTTCTGCCGTAAAGCGCGGCAGTTCTTCAGACAAACGGATATTCCGCGTAGCTTCGACCCGCGCCTGGGAAGCCCGCATTTCTTCTGTATAAATCATGATGTCCCCCTATTTCTCGATATCCCGCGATTCATATAAGCGGCGTAATTCATCGTCACCGGCTGCCATCAGATGCTGGACGTCGGCCACGAACTGGCCTTCCCGGATGGCCTGGACGCGCTGGTCCAGGTGCCTGCTCTTCTTGGCGATGTACTTGCCCATGAGGCGCCGTGCCAGGAGGCCGACGGCACCGTGACTGATCTTGGCCGGGCAGCTGGCAGCGCAGATGTTGCAGCAGACACAGCGGAAGGATTCCTTGGCACAGCCGGCATAATCACCGCGCTGGGCCAGGGCGATGTACTTCATGACCTGGATGCCCTGGGGACAGTTCCGCGTACAGGCGTTGCAGTGGATGCAGTTGTAGATTTCCGGATAGAGCTGGCCGACGACGTTGCCGGCTACGGGCAGGTCGTCCATATCGTAAGTCTGTTTCTTGATGGGAAATGATTCCAGGCGGCCGACGCACATGCCGTCTTCGACTTTCGTCTGGCAGGCCAGGGCCGAATGGGTCTCCGTCTGGCCCTGCAGGCGGTAGACGACGGCACAGGCCCCGCAGAAACCGCTGCGGCAGCCGCAGCCGCGGACCAAGCGGAAACCGGAATATTCCATGGCCCGCATGATCGTCAAATCTTCAGGGACCGAAAATTTCTTGCCCAGTAAATAGACCGTTACCATTTTCATAATGATAAAAACTCCTTTGTGAATGAATGGCAAAAGAGGCTGTCGTACTAAGACAGCCTCTTTTTAGTTGATAGTTTGTAGTTTTTAGTTTGTAGTGAATGGCTAAAAATTTAACCCTCAACTACTACAAACTACAAACTTTATACTACATAACGATTATTCCAGTACTTCCAACAGGCAGTCACCGCTGATGATGGCCTGGTCTTTGGTGGCGTAGATTTCGCCGACTGTACCGTCGATAGGCGACGTGATGGTCGTTTCCATCTTCATGGCTTCGGTAACGACCAAGGGTTCGCCTTTCTTGACTTTCTGGCCTTTCGTGACCAGGACTTTGACGACGGAGCCGGACAGGGTTGCACCGATGTCGCCGGCTTTGTCGGGATCGGCCTTGCGGCTGGTGACGGACTTCATATCGACGCTCTTATCCTGGACCTGGATTTCGCGTTCCGCACCGTTGAACATGAAGGTAATCGTGCGGACACCACTGTCATCGGGATCACTGATGTTGATGAGAGTGATGATGAGGTCCTTCCCTTCTTCGATTTCAACGTGGACTTCTTCGTTCTTCTTCATGCCGAAGAAGAAGGTCGGTGTATCGAGGACGCTGACATCGCCGTATTTCTTGACCATTTCGTTGAAGTCCTTGAAGACTTTCGGATACTGGCAGTAAGCGTTGATGTCTTCGTCTTCGTGTTTGTAACCGGCATCGGTCAATTTCTTGCGGATCGCTTCGAAATCGACAGGGGCCAGGCTCTTGCCCGGGCGTTCCGTAAGGGGTTTCTTGCCTTTCAGGACGATCTTCTGGAGTTTTTCCGGGAAGCCCTGATAAGGGATACCGATGCGGCCTTCAAAGAATTCGACGACAGACTGCGGGAAGTCGAGGACGTCGCCTTTATCGTAGACATCCTGTTCCGTCAGGTTGTTCTGGACCATGAACAAGGTCATGTCGCCGACTACTTTCGACGACGGCGTAACTTTGATGATGTCGCCGAACATCATGCTGACCGTGTGGTACATCTTCTTGATTTCGTTCCAGCGGTCGCCGAGGCCGACGGCTTTGGCCTGCTGGCGCAGGTTGGAGAACTGGCCGCCCGGCATTTCATGCTGGTAGACTTCCGTGTTCGGATACGCATCGGCTTTGTCGACGCCCTTATAGTACGGACGGACAGTAGCCCAGTAACGGGACATTTCTTCCATGGCATCGACGTCGAGGTCGGGCTGGCGGTCCTTGCCGCTCAAAGCGTAGTACAAGGTGCTCATGCTCGGCTGGCTCGTGCCGCCGGCAAAGGCGGAATAAGCGACGTCGACGATGTCGACACCGGCGTCGATGGCGCGGTCATACGTGCAGATGGCGTTGCCCGAACCGTCGTGCGTATGGAGATGGATAGGCAGGTCGACGGCATCTTTCAGGGCCGATACCAGGCGGTAAGCGGCTTCCGGTTTCAAGAGGCCGGCCATATCCTTGATGGCGATGATATTGGCGCCGGCATTCTGCAATTCCTTGGCCATGTTGACATAGTATTTCAGATCGTATTTATCGCGGGCCGGGTCGAGGATATCGCCAGTGTAGCAGAGGGCGACTTCGGCGAGCTTGTTGTTTTCGCGGACGGCCTGGATCGTGCCATACATGTTGTCCAGGCTGTTGAGGCTGTCGAAGACGCGGAAGACGTCGATGCCGTTCTTGGCCGACAGGTCGATGAAGTTCTTGACGACGTTGTCGGGATAGCTTGTATAGCCGACGGCATTGGCACCGCGGACGAGCATCTGCAAGAGGATGTTCGGCGCTTTCTTGCGCATCTGGTGCAGGCGGACCCACGGGTCTTCATAGAGGAAGCGGTAGGCTACGTCGAAGGTTGCGCCGCCCCAGCATTCATAGGAGAAGAGGTTCGGCAATTTCTTGGAAGCCGCTTCCAGGACGCGGAGCATATCGATGGAGCGGACGCGCGTCGCGAACAGGGACTGATGGGCGTCACGCATGGTCGTATCGGTAAAGAAGACTTTCTTCTGGTCTTTGATCCACTGGGAGAATTTTTCCGGTCCCATGGCATCGAATTTCTGCTTCGTCCCATCCGGATACGGGCCGGCAACAGGCGTCGGCAGTTCCAGGGCTTCAAATTCCGGTTTGTCCTGATGGCCGGCGTCGGCATAACCGTTGATGGTCGTATTGCCAATGTATTTGAGGAGCTTCGTGCCGCGGTCCTGGACGACGGGCAGGTTGAACAGTTCCGGATGGTCGTCGATGAAGTTGACGTTATACGTACCGGCGATGAATTCCGGACTCTTGAGGACGTTGATCAAGAAGCCGATGTTGGTCTTGACGCCGCGGATACGGAATTCCTTGAGGACGCGGAGCATCTTTTCAGCTGCTTCCTTATGGGTCCGGCCATAAGTCGTCGTCTTGACCAGCAGCGAATCGTAGTACGGCGTGATGATGGCGCCGGTGTAGGCATTGCCGCTGTCGAGGCGGACGCCAAAGCCGCCGCCGCTGCGGTATACCATGATCTTGCCCGAATCAGGCATGAAGTTGTTCATCGGGTCTTCCGTCGTGATACGGCACTGGATGGCGTCGCCCAGGCAGCGGACGTCGTCCTGGGACTTGATGCCGATTTCGTCGCTGTCGAGGGCGTAGCCTTCGGCGACTTTGATCTGGGTCTGGACGATGTCAATGCCCGTGATCATTTCCGTAACGGTATGTTCGACCTGTACGCGCGGGTTGACTTCGATGAAGTAGAATTCGCCGTCCGGCGTAACCAGGAATTCGACCGTCCCGGCGTTGACGTAATGGACGTTCTTCATCAATTTCAGGGCAGCGTTGCAGATTTTCTGACGCAGTTCGACAGGCAGGGCCGAAGCCGGAGCCGTTTCGACGACTTTCTGATGACGGCGCTGGATGGAGCAGTCCCGTTCAAAGAGATGGATGACATTGCCGTGTTCGTCGCCCATGATCTGGACTTCGACGTGTTTCGGATTGACAATGCATTTTTCCAAATAAATTTCATCGTTGCCAAAAGCCAGTTTCGCTTCCGATTTCGCGCGGTCGTAGGCATCGCGGAGATCAGCCATGCGGTCGACCATACGCATACCGCGGCCGCCGCCGCCGTTGACAGCTTTCAGCATGATCGGGAAGCCGACCTGTTTAGCGAATTTTTCGACTTCTGCATAATTCATGACCGGGCCGTCGCTGCCAGGGATGTACTGGATACCGGCCTTCTTCGCCTGGATACGGGCATTGATCTTATCGCCGAACATGATGAGGTGTTCAACTTTAGGACCGATGAAGATAATGCCTTCTTCTTCACAGCGTTTGGCCAGGTCCGCATTTTCAGACAAGAAGCCGTAGCCCGGATGGATGGCATCGACGTCATGTTCATGAGCAATGCGGATAATATCTTCAATGTCTAAATATGCATCTACCGGTTTTTTGCCTTCACCGACGAGATACGATTCATCTGCACGGAAACGGTGCAGGGATAACGAATCTTCTTTGGAATAAATAGCTACAGTACGGATTCCCAGTTCATTACAAGCCCGGAAAACACGAATAGCGATTTCCCCGCGGTTGGCAACTAAAACCGAACGAATTTTTTTCATGAAAATACCCTCCTGCTTAGAAAAATTAAGTCAAGACCGGTAAACGCACAGATGTCCACTCCCATACATTCACCGCTTTCTTCATTATAACAAAATAAGAAAACATTACAAGGGACGGCGCACTTTGTCTTTATAAAAATACTGTATACAAGTCATGTTTCTCCGCCCTTTTCCCCGTTTCCCCGGCTTCTGCCGTTTATCGCCCTCATGATGATGATTGTTCCTTCATATAAGACAATCATGGGAACGGCAATACAGGTCTGCGTAAACATATCCGTCGTCGGCGACACGACACCGGCAAAGATGAAGGCCAGGATAACGAAGACGCGGCGCTTGCCCTTCAGCATGGCCACCGTCACCAGGCCCAGGCGGGACAGGACCAGCAGGACCAAAGGCAGTTCAAAGCCCAGGGCAAAGGGCAGGAGGAAAGCGATAAAAAAGGATAAATATGCCGACAAAGAAAACATAGGCTGCAACGACACCGTGGCAAAGTCCATGAAGAACTGGACCGCTGCCGGCAGGACAAAGAAAAAGGCAAAGGCCGATCCGCCATAGAAGAGAAGCAGCGCCGACGGGATGAACCACAAGGCCGTCTTCACTTCCCCGCCGCGCAGGGCAGGCCGCAGGAAGCGCCAGAACTCGAAGCAGTGGATGGGCAGGGTCCCGATGAAACCGGCAAAGGCGGCGATCTCTATATAAGAAAAAAAGACTTCTGCCGGATTGAGGAAATACAATTTCCCGGCAGGAGCCGAAATGACGGCGATAATATCTTCAGCATATATATAGGAAATAATACTGCCCACCAGCCAGGCCACGAGGCAGACGATGATGCGCCGCCGCAATTCCTCCAGATGGAAAGTAATAGGAGCTCGTTCTTCAGACATGGGATTTTCCTTTCAGGTGTATAAAAGGGCTTGTCGTATGACGACAAGCCCTTTTAAGTTGGTAGTAGTTAGTTGTTAGTGGTTAGCGGATGGCTTTAAATTTAAACCTTTCTCTGCAAACCACAAACTCTGTACTACAAACTAATCATACATAATGTACGCGCGACGGGTCGTAGCGGTCTTCGCGGGGTTTTTCTTCGGCCGTAGCCTGAGGATAGCCCATGGCGACGATGGCGAACGGGGTCAGGCCCTGGGGAACGCCGAGGGACCGGCGGACGAGGACTTCGCGGGCCTTATACGGGGCGACGCCGAGCCATACGGCACCGAGGTCGAGGTGTACTGCTTCGAGCAGGATGTTTTCGACAGCTGCGCTGAGGTCGAGGTTGATGAAAGCCGGAAAACGCATGTTTTCATCGCGGGAACAGACGACGATGGCCAAGGAAGCACCGGCAGCACAGCCGGCATAAGGACTGCAGTGGGACAGGTCCTGGATGACCCGTTTGTCGCGGACGACGTAGAATTCCCAGGGCTGCTGGTTCCCAGCCGAAGGAGCGGCCATAGCGGCACGCAGTAACTGTTCTATCTTTTCATCTTCTACCATGGTCGGTAAAAATTTACGGATACTCCGTCTGGCAAAGATTTCGTTCATGTGAATCGACTCCCTCCTATAATCATATATCTATCTCATTATAACATATATAGATAGAAAGAAAAAGAAGTTGTATAGGCTTCCATCACGAATGATGAAAAAGAGGCTTGCCGCTATGCGACAAGCCTCTTTGCTTGGTGCCGAGGGAGGGACTTGAACCCTCACGGTGTTACCCGCCTGATTTTGAGTCAGGTGCGTCTGCCATTCCGCCACCCCGGCATATCTCTTGTGCCCGGCACATGGTGTTTCAGTGCTTGGCACAAGAAGAATTATACCATAACTAACGGAATCGTCAAGTATTTTTTTTTGAAAATTTTTACGACTTAATGGCCAGCCGGTACTTTTTCTTCCGAATCTTTGGCTACGACCATTTCTTCTTCTTTCAAATGAGCGAAGTATTTCTTCGTTTCGGCTACAACGACGCCAGACAGGCCGATGAGGGCGATGAGGTTCGGGATAGCCATGAGGCCGTTGACGATATCAGCCAGGACCCAGATGACGTCGAGTTTGATGAAAGCGCCGCAGGCGACGAGGGCGATGAAGATGATGCGGTACGGCATGATACCTTTGACGCCGACGAGGTATTCGACGCAGCGTTCACCGTAGTAGTTCCAGCCGAGGATGGTCGTGAAGGCGAACAAGGTCAGGCCGACGCAGAGGATGATGCTGCCGTAGGTCGGGAAAGCCATGGTGAAAGCCGCATTGGTCAGGGCTGCGCCGTTGACATCGCCCATCCAGGCACCGCTGACGACCAGGACCAAACCGGTCAAAGTGCAGATGATGATGGTGTCGATGAAGGTACCGGTCATGGAAATGAGGCCCTGTTCAGCCGGCCATTTCGTTTTGGCAGCAGCAGCTACGATAGGTGCACTGCCCAGGCCCGATTCATTGGAGAAGACGCCGCGGGCAACGCCGTTGCGCATAGCAACCAATACCGTGGCACCGAGGAAGCCGCCAGCTGCAGCCGTCGGTGTGAAGGCGCTGACGATGATCTGTTCAACAGCAGCCGGGATCTGGTCGGCAAAGACGACGAGGAAAGCGACCGTAGAAACGACATAGATGACAGCCATGGCCGGGACGATTTTGGAAGCGACGCGGGCGATGGACTGGAGGCCGCCGATGGTGATGGCAGCGACGAGGATAGTCAATACGATGGCCGTGTATTCGACGGGGATGCTCGTCGTCAGGCGCGTGATTTCAACGATGGAATTGACCTGCGCGAAAGTCCCGATGCCGAAGAAGGCGACGAGGACGCCGAAGAAGGCGAACAAGAAAGCCAAGGGCTTATATTTCTTGCCCAGGCCGTTTTCGATGTAGTACATCGGGCCGCCGGCAATATCGCCGTTCTTGTCGACCGTGCGATATTTGACGGCCAGACAGCCTTCGGCGTATTTCGTGGCCATGCCGACGAAAGCGGCCATCCACATCCAGAAGATAGCGCCCGGGCCGCCGGCATGGACGGCCGTAGCGACACCGACGATGTTGCCTGTCCCGACCGTAGCGGCCAGGGCCGTGCACAGGGCCTTGAAGCTGTCTACGTCGCCTTCGCCCTGGTTCTTGGCCGTGAAGATGAGCTTCAGCGCTCTCGGCAGGCGGAAGACCTGGAGCAAATGGAGGCGGACAGTCAGCATCAGGCCGGTGCCGATGAGCAGCACCAGCAAGGGCGGACCCCAGACAAAACTATCAATGGCATTCAACGTTTCTAACATCTTTCATACTCCCCTTTTGTTATGGTAATTATAACGACATGAAAAAAGACCTATCATCATCACTCTGAAGATAGGTCCTAAGGGTCGCAGAAAAAGAAAGGTCGTTCTGCCAGCTCTGTCCTTTTGCCTGAGAGATTAGGAATCGCTTCCTTGCACCTTCGGCGCCCAAACGGGACTCTCCAGAGTTGTGTCCACACACGGTCCCACCCCTTTGCGGGGGCACCTGAGAGTTTGACTCCGTCGGTAGGCATTGCCTTCTCCCGTGTGTTTCGTTCACGCAATATGTATGATGTGATTGTTATTATAAACCGGCTTCTTAAAAAATGCAAGCCCTTTACGGAAATTTGTCCGTATTCAGCGAACTTTCTTTATAAATCTGTGTCAGAAAAGGCGTACGGCAGGAGCTGATCCATCGTGACGACGCACCATTCCCCTTTCAGGTTGGCCATGATGACCTTGGGGATATGGAATTCGGCCATGACCTGCCGGCAGGCGCCGCAGGGCGAACAGGGGCCGGGCGTATCGGCGACGATGGCAATAGCCGTAAAGTCCCGCTCCCCTTCGGATACGGCCTTGAAGATAGCCGTCCGTTCGGCACAGTTGCCCAGGGGATAACTGGAATTCTCGATATTGCAGCCGCCATAGACCTTCCCCGACGCGGCCAGGACGGCGGCGCCGACGGGAAAATGAGAATACGGGCTGTACGAATGAGCGCGGTAGGCTTTCGCTTTTTCTATGAGTTCTTCATCAGTCATAGTGACAGACATCCTTTTAAGTGGTCCATGACCCGGTCGGCCGTCTGCTGCCATTTGAGCGGCGTCAGGGCGATATGACCCTGGCGGATGCAGGCGACATCGCTGTCGTCGGGAGCCGTCGTCATGTCGATATCGCCGACGATACGATAGCAGACGCTGCCGTCGAGGTCGCGTTTCTCAGCGATGACATTGTGGTAAATCTGGACCGTCTGGGGCACGACGCGGACGTTGTCCAGGCTGACAGCCCCTTCTGGCGGCACGTTGATGTTGGCGATGCCCGGGAAGCGGCCTTTGACGACGAGCTTCTGGACCAGGTCCCAGACGAGGTGGGCCGTCTGAGCGCAGCGTTCATCGGTCATGCCCAGCATGGATACGGCAAAGGCCGGCAGGCCGTAATACGGCCCTTCCATGGCCGCCGACACGGTCCCGGAATAGAGGACGTCGCTGCCCAGGTTATAGCCGTCGTTGATGCCGGAAATGATGAGGTCCGGTTTATCTTCTTTGAGGAAATATTCCATAGCCATCTTGACGCAGTCCACAGGCGTACCGGATACGGCGATTTCCCGGATTCCCTGTACCGTCGATTCGTCGCGGCAGTAGAGGGCCTTGTTGATGGTCATGGAATGAGACGCCGCACTGCGCTGGCCATTGGGCGCAACGACAGTCAGGCGGCAGTCATGAGATGCCAGTTCCCGTTTTAGCGTCTGAAGACCCGGCGCTTTCAATCCGTCATCATTGGTCAACAAAATATGCATAGTCTATCTCCTTACTTCTTATTTTCTTTACGCAATAAGGCCGCGCTTTCATAAGACAGGGCCCGCGTGTGCAGGGTGTGGCTCCATTTCATCTTGTGCCGGTCTTTGAAACCGAGGAAGTTGACAGGGATCCAGCTGTACATGAAAATCGGATAAATAATGAGGTATGCCCATGATTTCGGCGGCACCTTGATCTGCAAGAGGACGATGACCGGAATGAGGTACTGGCCGACGCCGATGATGGTCCAAATCTGGACGGGCACGATGGCATTGAGGATATTCGTATAGAAGGGCAGGTACGAATTAATCGAAGCCAGGACGGCGTAAATGGTCGAAGCCATCATGAAAAATGGCTGGGACAAGGTGACGATGCCGTCGAGCATGCGGATGTTGCCGGTCTTGATACCCCGGGCGAAGAGCTTGGGAATGAAGCGTTCGCCGCAGTCACACTGGCCCTGGGCCCAACGCTTGCGCTGGCGGCAGGACTGCATGAAGCCGACGACCTTTTCGTCGTAAATGATGGCATCATGGGCCCAGCAGGTGCGGACGCCTTCGAGGAGGACTTTCATGGAAAATTCCATGTCTTCCGTCAGGCAGTCACAGCCCCAGCCGTACTTGCGGACGATTTCCGTGGCGATGCACATGCCCGTGCCGCCCAGGGCCGTAGACAAGCCGATGTTGTACTTGGCCAGGTGCCACATGTGGTTGATGAGCCAGAAGGCGATGGAAAAGGTGCCGGCAATCCACGAGTCCGTCGGATTCTTGGAATCCATATAGCCCTGGATGACCTTTTCCCCCTTGCAGAGGTGGTTGTTCATTTCCCGCAGGAATTCCGGATGGACCAGGTTGTCCGCATCGAAGACGACGAAGGCGTCATACTGCTTCTCCTGGGCCAGCATCTGCGAGAACATCCAGTCCAGGGCATAGCCCTTGCCGACCTGTTCCTTGTTGGTCCGCACCTTGACGATGGCCCCGTGCTCGCGGCAGATGTCGGCCGTATGGTCCGTGCAGTTGTCGGCGACGACGTAGATGTCGTACATATCCTTCGGATAGTGGAGCTGTTTCAGATTGTCGATGAGCTGCCAGACGACTTTTTCTTCATTATGCGCGCAAATAACGGCAGCGAAGGTATTCTTAGGCGCTACCGTAATGCGTTCCCGCCGCTTCATGAGGCCGAAGCAGGCGAGGATGAAATAATAGAGGGAATAAAAAACGATGATGACCTGTATGGGTATCATGATGATATCCAAGATGTGTTCCATATGCGACTCTCCCTAAAGACTTAGCGAGCAGCTGCGACGTTCATGGCCGTATTGACTAACCCGAAGACGATATACAGTAAGAAAGGCATGGTGATGATCAGATGGAAGTCGACGAAGACCAGGACCAGAACGCCGAAGATGAGGGAAATGGCCAGGGCCGATTTGTGGAGCACGTCCGGGCTGGCCCCTTTGAAATCGGGGTTATGGACCTTGCTGACCAGATGGTAGCCCAGGAGGACGACGAAGATGGCCAGCAGCCATGCCGGCAGGACGGCGCCGGAAATGACGTACGTCGCAATGAGGCAGCCGCCATTAGGAATCGGCATCCCCTGGAAATAGCCGTGGATGACGCCGGTGTTGAGGTTGAACCGGGCCAGGCGGATACCGCCGAGAGCGGCGTAGATGATGGCCGGGATGGCGCCGATCCAGCCCAGGGACTGGAGTGAATAAGAATAGATCAGGAAAGCCGAAGCGGCCCCAAAGGATACGACGTCGGATAAGGAGTCGAGTTCCTTGCCGAAATCACCGGCGACACCAAGGGCGCGGGCCGAGCGGCCGTCGCAGGCGTCGCAGACCATGGCCAGCAGGATGCAGACACCGGCCCAGGTATAGAGCCCGTGGAGGGTCATAATCATACTCAGGACCCCGAAGCTGAGGTTTCCTGACGTAAACAAACATGGTATTACATTTTTCATTAAACTATCCTCCCTATGACGGATTTACCAGCACGGACCTTCTGGCCCTTCTTGACGGTGATTTCCACATTGTCGCGGACATAGATTTCTGCACACGACCCGAATTTGATCATGCCGTAGAGCTGGCCGTGCTGCAGTTCATCGCCCAAGGTGACCCAGGAGACGATGCGCCGCGCCAGGATGCCGGCAATGATGGTGACCAGGATATCCGTATGGGCTGAATGGATGCCGATGGAATAGCGTTCATTTTCATAGCCGACGCCTTCTTTATAAGCCGGACGGAAGCGGCCGCACGTATACTGCTGGAAATCAATGGTCCCCGGCAGCGGTGCCCGGTTGACATGGGCATCGAAGATGGACAGGAAAATGATGATTTTCCAGCACTTCTGGTTGAGATAGGCATCTTCTTCCACTTCTTCGACGCCGACGACAGTCCCGTCAGCCGGCGACACCAGGAGATGGTCGTCTGTCGGCATGGTCCGGCTGGGGTTGCGGAAGAAATAGGTGAAATACGCAGCCAGCAGCAGCAGCGGAACCACGGCGTAGGCATTGATGAAATAGCCTGCTGCCACAGCCAGTAACAGAGGCACGATAATGAAGGGGTATCCGTCTTCTACGATATAAGGTTTGTTCAAGACATCACTTTTCAACTCATCACCTCATCACTTAGGCCGGCCGCCCAGCTTGACAGCCGCGACGAATTTCGGCAGCGCCAGCATGCGTTTGAACCGCGTCGGCTCCTTCAACAGGCGATAGAGCCATTCCAGGCGGTTGTCCTGCATCCATTTCGGAGCCCGGCCGGCTTTGCCAGCCAGGACGTCGAAGGTCCCGCCGACGCCCATACAGACGCAGGGGCCGAGTTCGTAGAGATGCTCAGATATCCATTTTTCCTGTTTCGGCACGCCGAGGGCGACCAAGAGGATGCGCGTCCCCTTGCTGCGGATATCTTCAATGATACCCTGTTCTTCGTCAGCCGAAAAGAATCCCGAATGAGTCCCGACGATGTTCAGGGACCCCAGTTGCTGCTGCACATTGGCCGCAGCCTGTTCGGCAATGCCCGGGGCACCGCCAAAGAGGTAGACAGCCGTTTGGCGTGCGGCTGCTTCTTGGAGCAGACTGCACGCCAAATCGACACCTGTCACGCGTTCTTTAAATTTCTTGCCCTGCTGTTCTGCAGCCCACAGGACGCCGGCCCCATCGGGAACTACCAGGTCGGCATGCTGGAGGATATGGGCCAGTTCGCGGTCCGTCTGGGCCCGCATGACCATTTCTGCATTGGCCGTCGCAATGGAAGCGGCCCGGCCTTCGTCGATGCACTTAAAGGCCAGGTTCCGGGCTTCTTCCATAGTGACGTTCCATATGGGGATGGACAAGATATCGATTGTACTAATCAACGTATCCCTCCGCCCTGCTTAGTTTACGCTGTAGTTCGGAGCTTCTTTCGTGATGTTGACATCGTGAGGATGGCTTTCACGAAGACCGGCTGCGGTGATCTGGATGAACTGCGTATTTTCAATCATTTCTTTAATGTTGTGGCAGCCACAGTAGCCCATGGATGCGCGGAGACCGCCGACCATCTGGTAAATCGTGTCAGCTGCCGGTCCTTTGTACGGTACACGGCCTTCGATGCCTTCGGGGACGAGCTTCTTGGCATCTTCCTGGAAGTAACGGTCCTTACTGCCACATTCCATAGCGGCCAGGGAACCCATGCCGCGGTATTCTTTGTAGCTGCGGCCCTGATAGATGACCGTTTCGCCCGGGCTTTCTTCCGTGCCGGCCAGGAGGTTGCCCATCATGACGACGTTGCCGCCGGCAGCGATGGCTTTGGCCATATCACCGGAATATTTGATGCCGCCGTCGGCGATGATGGGGATACCATAGCGCTGAGCGACTTTAGCACATTCATAGACGGCCGTGATCTGCGGTACGCCGATACCAGCGACGATACGGGTCGTGCAGATGGAGCCAGGGCCGATGCCGACTTTGACGGCGTCGACGCCGCATTCGATGAGGGCTTCCGTAGCGGCACCCGTAGCGACGTTGCCGGCGATGACCGGGAGATGCGGGTACATCTTCTTGATTTCTTTCAGCGTATTGAGGACGCCCAGGGAATGGCCGTGAGCCGTATCGATGACGACGACGTCGACTTTGGCAGCGACGAGAGCGTCGAGACGGTCGGTCATGTCATGGGTTACGCCGACAGCAGCAGCGACCAGGAGACGGCCGTTGCCATCTTTGGCAGAATTCGGGTATTTTGTAGCCTTTTCGATATCCTTGATGGTGATGAGGCCCTGGAGGTTGCCTTCTTTATCGACAAGGGGTAATTTTTCAATGCGGTGCTTGCGGAGAATTTCTTTGGCTTCTGCCAGGGACGTGCCGACAGGAGCAGTGATCAGGTTTTCTTTGGTCATGATGTCACCGATGCGGCGGCTCATGTCTTCTTCAAAGCGTATATCGCGGTTGGTGATGATGCCGACGAGTTTGCCGTCGACCGTGATAGGTACGCCGGAGATGCGGTATTTGCCCATTAATTCATTGGCATCGGCCAGGAGATTATCGGGATGAAGGAAAATCGGGTCGATGATGATGCCGTGTTCCGACCGCTTTACTTTGTCGACTTCCCGCGCCTGGGCGGCAATGGACATGTTCTTATGAATAACGCCGATGCCGCCTTCGCGGGCTACGGCAATAGCCATAGGAGCTTCTGTAACGGTATCCATACCAGAGCTCATAATAGGAATATTCAGTTTGATATCGCGCGTCAGGTTCGTCGAAACGTCGACTTCCTTCGGGAGTACGTCCGATTTTGCCGGAACCAGGAGAACGTCATCAAATGTCAAACCTCTCATACCAAATTTATCAGATCTCATATTTGCACCTCTGTTTTGAAAAATATAAGAAACTAAGGGGAAATACCCCTAAATAGCTTATCCCCTATTATAACTGAAATCAGCTCTTATGTACATATATTACAGCAAATTTCTATCAGTTATTTAAAAGGCCGGCAAAAGTATGGCCAAAGCGTCTCTTTAATGCCGCTTCTGCTTTCCCCAGGTCTTCGTGGCCCAGCCACCATTGCCGGGCCGCATCGCGGGCCGCCGCCAGGAGAGGTACGTCGTTTATAATATCGGCAGCTTTCAAATCGGGCAGGCCATGCTGCATATAGCCGAAGAGCTGTCCCGAACCGCGCAGGAGCAGGTCTTTTTCAGCCAGCGTGAAGCCGTCGTGTATCTGTTCCATCCATTTCAGGCGCTGCCGCGTCTCATCGCTGCCGCCTTTGGCCATGAGGATGCAATAGGCCTGCAGATCGCCGCGGCCGACGCGGCCCCGCAGCTGGTGGAGCTGGGCCAGGCCGAAGCGTTCGGCGCCGTCGATGAACATGACCGTCGCATTGGGGACGTTGACGCCGACTTCGATGACGCTCGTCGCGACCAGGAGCTGGATATCCCCTTTCTGAAAGGCCTCCATGACGGCTTCTTTCTCTTTGCCGGCCATACGGCCGTGGACGAGGCCGCACGTGCGCTTTTTGAAGACGCGGGACCGCAGTTCTTCGTAGAGGTCCGTCGCCGCCTGTAAATCGACGCTTTCCGAGGCCTCGACGAGGGGACAGACGACGTAGCACTGCTGGCCCTGGGCCATGAGCTTGTCCATGAAGATATAGACCCGCCGGCGCAGGGCTTCGCCGACGGCATAGGTCTTGACCCGTTTCCGCCCTGGCGGCAGCTCGCGGATGGACGACACGTCGAGGTCGCCGTAGAGGGACAAGGTCAGCGTCCGGGGAATGGGCGTGGCCGTCATGAACAGGGCATGTGGCTCCTTCCCCTTTTGTTCCAGCGCCGACCGCTGGCGGACGCCGAAGCGGTGCTGTTCGTCCGTGACGACCAGGCCCAGGCAGCGGAAGGCCACGTCGTCCTGTATCAGGGCGTGAGTCCCGATGAGGATGTCGATGCGCCCCTGGGCCAGTTCTTCCAGGAGCTGCTGCCGTTCCTTAGCCGTCGTCCTGCCCGTCAGCAAGGCGATGCGGACGTCCAGGCCCTGAAAGAGGCGGCAGAATTCTTCATAGTGCTGAGCCGCCAGGATGCCCGTCGGCGCCATGAGGGCCCCTTGATAGCCGTTCTCTACGATCTTGGCCAGGGCCAGGGCGGCGACGACGGTCTTGCCGGAGCCGACATCGCCCTGGACCAGACGCTGCATGGGCACTTCGCTCTCCATATCGGCCTGGATATCGAGGAAGGCCTGGGTCTGGCCTTTCGTCAGGGTAAAGGGCAGGTGGTCATAGAAGGCCTTGAGCAGATGGCCGTTAGGGCCGCATTTGATGCCCTGGCGCTTGCCTTCATGGCGCCGGCGCAGGAGCAGGCCGAGCTGCATGTCGAAGAGCTCTTCAAAGGCCAGCTGGCGCCGGGCCTGTTCCCGTTTCTCCATAGAATCAGGGAAATGTATCTGCTCATAGGCTTCGAGCGTCGACATGGCGGCAAAAGGCGACTGACGGCAGCCGTCCCAGCCGGGCAGGATGTCCGGATGTTCCCTGGCCAGGTCCAGGGCCTGGCGCACGGCCTTGCGGATATCCTGCTGGCGCAGGCCGTCGGTCAGGCCGTAGACGGGGACGAAGCCATCGCCGCCAGCCCGCCCTTCTTCCGTATCGGGCGTATTCATCTGGCGGCGGCCGTAAGCCCATTCCATCTTGCCGAAAGCCGTCAGGGTCAGGCCGACATGGAACTGGCGTTTCTTGAAGGCCTGATTGAACCAGACCAGTTCGGCCGCCCCCGTGCCGTCGCTGACCATGACCTTCAAGATGGAGAGGCCCCGGCGGGGCCGCATTTCCTGGACAGAGGCCACGGTCCCGCAGACCAGGACGGCTTTCCCCGTCCCGCACGGCGCCTGGCCGATGGGCCAGATGTGGCTGCGGTCTTCATAATCGCGGGGCATATATTGTAATAAATCGGACACCGTCGTCAGATGGAGCCGGGCAAACAGGGCTTCTTTGCGCGGTCCGATGCCTTTTAAATCGCGAATGGAAAAATTCATACCAAAAACTCCTTGTCAAATATTCGTTTTTATTGTATCATATTTCGTAGGCTTTTTTAAAAAATAAAACTTGCTTTGCCTAATAATCTGTGATAAGATTTATATGTTGTACTGTGATGGTGCAGGGAGGTGTAACCAATGGCAAACTTTTGCGAAATCTGTGGTAAAGGAACAATGAGCGGCATGAATGTCAGCCATTCCCACTTGAAAACGAAAAAAACCTGGAAACCGAATATCCAGCGTGTCCGCGCTGTCGTCGACGGCGAAGTAAAACGAGTTAATGTTTGCACTCGTTGCCTTCGTTCCGGTAAAGTCCAGCGTGATGTTTAAGGATGATAAAAAAGAGGCTGTCACATTAAGACAGCCTCTTTTTTAGTTTAAAGTTTGTAGTTTTTAGTTTGCAGTGAATGTTTAAAAATTTAAAGCTGTCATCTGCAAACTACAAACTCCGTACTACAAACTACAAAGAGAAAGGGACCTCGCATGATAGAATAAACCTTCATGCGACAGTCCCTTTTTTCGTGGTTCGTAGCTCGTAGGGGGCGCCACGTGGGCGACCCGTTGGGAATTTGTGTGATTTCCCCAACGAAATGAACGGGGAATCGCACATATCCTGGAGCGGGCTCGCCACGTGCGAGCCCCTACATGCATATGTATTTTGCCAGGCGGGCCGCCCGGTCTTCGATGCCGGCGTTCCGGAGGATGCTCTTGGGGTCGTTGGCCGTTTCGATGAGGGCGAAGTACGGCGGCAGGATGAAGTTCTTGTTGCAGTTCATGGCGTCCAGTATCTGTTCGGCCACGATGTCGCCGCCGCTGTAGCCGGAGACGACCAGGGCGTAAACTTCCTTATTGGCAAAGGCCGCCTCTTCCTTGCGGAACAGGGCCGTCAGCCTGTTGAAGAAGGCCGTGATGTTGGCGCTGACGGCGTCGTTGTAGTTCGGGCAGACCAGGACGATGACGTCGCCCTGGCGCACAGCGGGATAGACTTTTTCGACCATGACGCCGCCGTAGAAGCAGTCCCCTTTTTCGCCGAAGTGGAGGCACGTTTCGTAGCTGCAGCCCCGGCAGTCGACGACGCTGCCGTTGCGCAGGGAAATCTCCGTGACCTTCGCCTTCCCCTGCAGATGGCAGCGGACCATCTCCCAGAGGAGGAGCGTATTCGACGTGCGGCGGCTGCTGGCGTGGATGACGACGATATCTTTGACCTTCCCTGACCCGGACGGGCGAACGAAGGACAGCAGCTTGTTGACCAGGTGGCCGGCACTGACGGCATAGGCCTCTTCATTAGAGAGGCCCTGGATCTTGGCCTGGGTATTAAAATTATAGAGAGAGCCCGTAGCCTCGACGAGAGGCTTCCCGGGAAAGATACAGCCGGCCTGATTGGCAAAGAAAATCAGCTCCCGGCCTATTTTTTTTGTAAAAAATTCCCCCTGCCCGTCGACGAGGACGGCACCGCGGCAGCCGGCCAGGCAGTGACGGTGGCGGACCAGGCAGGATACGAGGTGGACATAGGACAGGCTGACGCCGGCCCTGGGCAGGGCGACGGCAAAGAGGACGGCTGTCCCCTCTTTTTCCGCCGGCGTGCGGACGCACCAGCGCAAAAAGGCCTTTTCCCGTTCGATGACGGTATACGTCCACCCGGCCAGGGCCCGGTCGAGGACGCGCCGGATTCGTTCCGTGTGGCCCGCTTCCTCCCAGCCGACCTTGACGACCAACAACATGGCAAGGCCCCCTTCCTATACGAGGCGGCTCAGTGCCGTATAAGCCCGTTTCCAGCGCGCATAGAGGGCCGGGCAGGCACAGACGTCTTCATAGGTCACGCAGCCGCCGGCGACGCGGTTCTTGACGCCGAAGAAAGCGCCTTTCGATGTATCGCCGAGGTAGACCGACCCGTAATGCCACTGGCCGCGCAGGGTCAGGATGATCGACAAGGCCGCCGACGACAGGGCCGGGGCGATGTAGGGCTTGTAGCCCAGGTCGCGGACGGCGACGTTGGCATGGACGACGAGGTCCGTCAGTTCCCTGGACAGCGCGTCGTCATAGCCGTCGAGGCGGTCGGCGATGACCAGGTCTACCCCGTGGGGTCCAAAGGCGCGGCCTTCTTGCAGATAATGGGCGAAGCGCGGATCCTTTTTCGCATAGTAGCAGGCCCGGGCATGCATGACGCCCAGGCCGTAGCCCTGGATCTGCGACGGATGGAGACCGGAAGCGGTCAAAAAGGCGCGGCACAAGGGGTCGACCGGATCCGATACGATGCAGACCTGGCCGCCGAAGCCGGCCTGGCGGGCCAGGGCCGCATAATGGGCGACGAGACTGCGGTTGGCTTCGAGCTGGGCCATGCGCACGTCGCCGCCGGCGCCGACAGGCGGTACGCCCTTGCTGGCACAGAAAATGAAGACATCGCAGTCGAAGACGTCTTTTTCCGGGACGATGGTCACGGCCGGCAGGACCGGGTCGTCACAGCCATCCAGTCCGGCAAAGGGGTAGCGTATCTGGTTCATCTCCATTTCCAGGCGGGCCAGGTTCTTCTCGTTGATATCGCACATGCCGACAGAACCGATGACGTCCTGGCCGGCCAGGAGCAGGCCGATGAGCATGGTCGTGCCCACATCGCCCAAGGCGACGATATGGACGCGGGCCTTCCCGGCCAGCTGCGGTGCCCTGTCGAGGGGCATGGCAGAGGCTCCGATTTCTCCGGGCAGATCATGTATCCATTTATTCAAGTTCTCCATCTCCTTCCCCCCAGCGCAGGCGGATGAGCCGTTCGATATCGTTCTTGATGAAGCGCGTCGGGTCCATGTTCTCATCGAACTTGACGCCGACGTCGATATCGGGGATGCGCGGGTAGGTAATGACTTCGCCGAGCCGCTTCAGGGTCAGGCGTTTTTCAAAGGTTTCCTGGTAGACGTCCTGCAATGTCTCCATGATAGATGCGGCATTTTGCAGACACGTCAGGGAGTATAAGTAGTCGGCGTCGCTGTTGCCCTTGCCGATGAAAGCCGGCTTGACATAGGGCAGGACCAGGTTGATCGACGGATTGCGGCCGTAGCCGCTGTAGTTATGGGCATTGTCCAGGCTGTCGCCGCCGATGAAGGGATAGCAGTCCCTTTCGTTGAGCCAGACTTCCAGGCTGGGCAGGAAATAAGCGCTCTCGGCGCGGATGTCCTTTTCTTCCATCATGTCCATGGCCTGACCGGTCATGACGCCGACCAGGACTTCCTTGATTTCGACGCCGTTCTGTTCCAGGTAGGGCGTCAGCATGCGCATGCGGTGGCCTTTGTGCAGGAGGTCGTCGATGAGGATGACCGGCCTGTCGAAGGACTTGATGGTCTTGACCTGATTGTCGACGGACGAATAGTGCTGACATTCGGCGATGGTAAAAGACTTGACCGTGCGGTCGAAATACTTGTCGATGTGCAGGCCCTTGGTCACCGTGTTGGGTACGAGGACATCGCTCAGGGCCTTGCCAAAGGGAACGGTCATGTACGGGCCGCGGCGCTTCTTCTTGTCTTCGACGATGGAAACGCCGTTGATTTCAGCGACTTTCTTGATGATCTTATTATAAAAGGCACTCATGTTGAAAGACAGGATGAGCTGGCCCGGATAAATGTGGTTCATGACCGACAACAGATTGTTGTGGGCCTCGTAGATGGCCCGGCGGACGCGGGGATTCTTGTTGAAGGGGTTCTTGATGGTCGTTTCGACGTCGCGGAAAATGACGATGGGCGATTTCATGTTGACTGCATAAATCGGCGTCTCTTCCGGCGGCGCAATGTTGACGAACCCCTGGCGGCGCAATGCGTCGATGACGGGCTGCTCGCAGCCGGCCGGATCGACGGGATGGTAGACGGCGTAGGCGTAGTCGCGGGCAATGAGCTCTGTCAGGATTTCCGTAATGATGATCTGGCTGACATTGGCAATGCCGGCCATGTCGTCGGCATAGAGAAAGCCGATGCAGGCAATGCCTCCGTCAGCGGCATCGCGGATGTGCGAGGCAATGGCCGAGTCGTGGAACTCGCGCAGCAAATCGCGGGAGCCCACGCGGTGGACGGCGGCGTAAGCGATCATCTTGCGCTCCTGGCTGGCGTCGTCGATGTACAGCGTCCAGACATAGTCCTTTTCGACGTAGCTGTCGACGGTCTCCGTATGGTAGCCTTTATCCCAGAGGGCGCTGCAGATGGGCCACAGGCTTTCGGCGCCGCGCGGCTTGAAAGAGCCGATGCCGATTTCCCGAGCTTCCAGGACGTGCTTGTACGCCGGTTCGCGCAGGTAAAGGTTGTTATCGTAAATGAAGTTCTGTGCCACGGCGTCGATGAGGTTGGAAATATCCCGGTTAAGGTCGATGTTCTCGCGTATCTTCGTCGAGCTGATGTCTTCGTAGAACTTGTCCAGCGTCAGGCGGATGACCTTGGCCTGGATGCCGTAGGTCTTTTCATGCTGGTCCGGTTCGGCATTTTCCCGCGTCTCCCTGGCGAAGGCGATATGGTTGACCGTATGGATCGAATCCGGCGTCGGTACGGCCCGGTAAGCCGACGCATTTTCGATGACGTCCGTGCCGACGGCGATGTACAGGTCCCGGCCGGCAAAGATGTCCTTGAGCTTCTTGATGTCCGCCGGATTGGCGATGTTGATGGGGATATCGTCCGGGAAGGGATACATGTTCTCTTCATCGGCGACGGATATGTTCATGATCTTGCGGCGCATGAGCCGCGGCTGGGTGTGCTTGGACCAGGAAAATTCATCGAGGGCCAGGTAAATGTCGAAGCCCAGGTCGCGTATCTTGCAGGCCACGGCCTTGTGGCCCAGGCTGAAGGGGTCGAAGGTCCCCGGATAGAAGCAGGGCTTGCGGCCTGTTTCAAAGGTAAAGGGCCCTCTGGCGAATTCGTGCTGGCTGATGTAGCGGTAAATATGGTTGAGCACGGCCGAATTACTGTAGAAATCCAGGTTTTCTTCGCTGTTCTCATCGAGGAGGACCAGGAGTTTCTTATAGCAGTGGCTGAAGAGGAAATCTTTCCGTTCGTCCGGCATGAGCGGGCTGTGGAAGATGAATTTCCCTAAATCGCGAAAGGCGTCGCGGCTCAGTTCCTTATTGTAATGGGCATAGGCCTTGATCATGATGTACAGCAGGCGGCGCTGGCGCTTTTCGTTGACCGCCGGGTCTTCTGAGAACTCTTTGGCAAATTCGTCGAATTGTTCCAAAATGATGCCCACTGTCTGGACCATGGACGCTGCCAAGGGGATGTTGACCGTCAGCAGCTGGCCTTCGATGGTCTTGACGAATTCGTCGAACTCCCGCGGCGGCAGCTTGAGGATCATCTTGCCCAAAAATTCCGGCACGTATTTAGAAATCTGCGGGTCGCCGATTTCCAGGCCGTTGAACAGTTCGACCGTCAGTTCGTTGCGCTGGGCATAAGTCATGTTCGAGGCAATCTTGAGCAGGCTGTTGCCGGCGGCGCGGCGGACGAAGATGGATTCGCTGACCTTGAGCAGATTGGTCAGATGGGTCCCGAGATGCATGACGCTGCCGGCATCGCTCTGGCCGTCGATGTAGCGCAGCATGAGTTCCAGGTTGGCCACTTTGACGACCCAATGGGTCCCCATCTTGAGGTCGGCCAGGAAGAGGTTGCCTTCCCGTTCAAAGAAGGCGTCCCGCCCTTCAGGCAGGTTCATGACCTTGAGCAGGTCCTTATAGTACAAGTCATCCGTATAGTCGGCAAAGACGTGGCGGGCGCAGTTCAGGGCGGCCACGCGCAGGTTGAAGGATTCACTCTGCTTGGCCCTTTCTATGAAGGGGCCGGCGGCGGCCATAAAGGCTTCGTCCAGATAGTCCCGGTCCATGTCGGCCAGGACCTTCAAGAGGATGATATACTCTTCTTCACTGTAATTGCGCCGTTCATAATACGGCCCCATGACGGCCGTATAGCGGGGACGCTGGGACCGGGCACAGCGGTGCAGGACGGCCGATACAAAGGTGCTCAGGCAGTAGCCGATCCACAGCTTATGCTGCTCGGTGAAGCGGATATCCGGGCAGATGATGCGGTCCAGGTAGGTCGTGAACAGGGACAGGTTGGTCACGGCCTTGGCCGGCAGGGAGACGCCTTCGGGCAGTTCCTTGGTATACGTATCGTTGAAATTGGCGATGATGCGTCCCATGAGGGCTGCCGCCTGCAGGCGGATGTCGCCTTCGCGGTGGGACAAGAGCTCGTAGAGGAACTTCAGGGTCATGAGCTTCTGATGCTCCGTCATGTACGTCGAATATTCCTCGAAGATGCCGATATACGTGCGGACATTCTTCCACTGCCGCTCGCTGCGGGCCGCTTCGATGAGGTTGCCAAAATCGCTTTCATCACGGAAGATGCTCATGAGGCGGATGTTGTGGTCGATGGCGGCATATTTGAGCTGGGCAATGACGTCATTGCCTTCGAGGAGGACTTTTTCCCGATGGATGGGCTGCGGCGGGTCGGCCGGTTCCCAGGCGAAGTCGGCAGGCAGTTCGGTGACGGCGCCGTGTTCTTTCATGAAATCTTCAAAGTCCGCCAATTTAGCATAGACTTTCTGATAGCGCTGGCGCTTGGCGTCGTCGACATTATCCAGCTTCCCCAGGATGACGTCGAAGGCCTGGGCCAGGGAATAGAAATGGACGATTTCCCTTCCCTGGGCATCGCGGCTGCTCTTGACGCGGAAATCGGCATAAATGAGCAACAGCGATTCGACGGACAGGTTTTCCAGTTCCAGGTCCCAGACGGAATGGTTAGCCGCGATGTGGCCGATACCCGGCAGGCCCAGGCGGCGGCAGCACATGCCCGTATAATAATAATGTAAATAAGGGACCCGCTTCTCTTCATTCTTCTTGCAGCCGTACTTGCCGATATCATGGCAGGCAGCGGCGCCGGAAATGAGGGCGACGTCGACGGGGATGCCGTTCCGCGCCAGCTGGCGAGCTGCGTAAACGGCGACGTAGTGGACGCCGCCGACGTGGCCCAGCGTATTGAAAGGCGTAATGTCGACGCCGATGCGCATGAATTCATAAATATAATCGTCGGCAGCCAGTGTACGCAGGCGCAGGTATTCCTTGGTGTAGCCGTGGGCCATGATTTCCTGGACCGATACCAGGGGCATGTCCCGCTTGGGGTCGAAGGGCAGGACCTGGCGTTCATAGCGGTAGAGGCCGCACAGGACCTGCATGAGGATCAGGCAGCCCCGCCGGTAGATGTCGCCATGACTGCCGCGCCCTGTCAGGGCCATGGCCTCCGGGCCCTGGCAGGAACCGGGAAAGAGGCGGGCCAGGACGCGCTGATGGCAGCAGCGCAGCCAGCCGCCGGCCGGTTCGTCCCGGAGGCAGTCCAGATAGGGTTTGGCCGCCGCGACGACAGCAGGCGAAGAAAAGCGCCCTTCCCCGTCGCGGCAGTGCTGTAATTCATCGGCCAGGGACCGCAGGCGGCTGCGGCGTATCCAGGCCGTCATTTCATCTTTTTCCATTCCCAGCGTCGCCAAAAAATGCCGGCTCTCCAGGGCCGCCGACAGGGACGTGAAAATGGCTGTCGTCGAATCTTTCATAGTGCTCCTTCCGAAGTTTGATGTCGTAATGTCAAACCTCACGCAGTGACGCAAAAAGGGCCCTTGCATAATGGTAAGAACCATGATGCAACAAGCCCCCCTCGCCGCCATTGGCTGATTTTATTCTGGATACAGTTCTTTATTGCGTTTGACGATTTCCATGACCAGGTTCGCCGTTTCTTCGATAGCCTTGGACGACACATCGATGATGGGACAATGGAGGCGGCGCATGACACCGCGGGCATATTCCAGTTCTTCATTGATGCGTTCGATATTGGCGTAGCTGGCGTTGGCATCGAGCCCCATGCTGCGCAGCCGTTCCGAACGGATGAAATTCAGCTTGAACGGGTCGATGATGAGGCCGACGATCTTGCGGGCCGGGATCTGGAACAGTTCCGGCGGCAGGCTGACTTCCGGCACCAGCGGCAGGTTGGCCGCTTTGATGCGCTTATGGGCCAGGTACATGGAAAGGGGCGTCTTCGACGTGCGCGAGACGCCGACGATGACGATATCGGCCTTCAAGAAGCCCATGGGGTTCTTGCCGTCGTCGTATTTGACGGCGAATTCGATAGCTTCGACGCGTTTGAAATATTCTTCGTCGAGCTGATGGATCATGCCGGCCTTCAAAGTCGGTTCCGTATCCGTCAGGGTGCCGACGCCGGCCAGCATGGGGCCGATGATATCGACGACGGTGACGTTGGCCGACTTAGTCAGTTCCCACAGTTTCCGGCGCAGGGTCGGCGAAATGATGGTGTAGCAGATCATGGCATTGTGAGCTTCGGCCTTGCAGACCAGCTCCTCGATTTGCTGTTCCGACCGGATGTACGGTACGCGGATGATGTTGAATTCTTGCTTGTCGTACTGGCTGGCTGCTGCCCGGGCGACGCGTTCAGCCGTTTCACCAAGCGAGTCTGAGCAGGCATAAATAATCGGTTTTTCCACAGTTATCTCCTCCCTAACCCACATTCTACAAAGAGACGGGTTATGTTCGTTTTTGATATCCTGCCAAGGATCTTCAATTCCTTCTTGTCGTCTTCATCGGTACTTTCGACCTCGACGACAGGCAGGCAGTCGATTTCATATTCGATCAGGCGCTGAGCGGCGACGATAGCCTTTTCCTCAGGCTGGGCATAGATCACTTTGCTCACTGGCGTCATGACCATGCGCACCGGCAGGGCCCGCAGGTCATTGCTGCCCATAGCCGTTTTCAATAAATCCTTTCGCGATACGACGCCGGCCAGGATATTGTCCGTCCCGACAAAGACGGTCCCCGCATCTTCCGTAAACATGGCGATGATCGCATCGTAAGCACTCGTATGCTCACCGACGATCACAGGCTGCGACAGGCAGGAATCAATGGTGATATCCGTGATGGCCCGCGAGAGCAGGTCTTTTTCTTTATTGCCCGTAAAAAAGTAGCCTAATTTCGGCCGCGCATCGATGAGCCCTAACATGGTCAGGATGGCCAGGTCCGAGCGCAGGGCTGCCCGCGTCACGTGGAGCCGGTTGGCAATATGCTGGCCCGTAATCGGACTGTTTTCCTTTACAATCTGTAAAATCGTTTCCTGACGTTCCGATAACATAGCGTCTTTTCACCCCCTACATAGCAAGCGTTCTCTTATTCACTTATTATCATAACATATATAAAAACATCCCGCGATATAAGATGTATAATATGCAAATAGTGTATAATACAAGGTCCTAGTATGAGAAAAAGGCGGCCCAAAAGTCTGTTTTTCTTTTGGGACCGCCTTTCTATTACTCATAAATCGGATATGCTATTACCACGTATAATCTTCTGTATCAGCACGGCCCTTGCCTGTCAGCGAATCGAGGAGGATACGCTGTTCGACTTGTGCCACGTGTTTCCGTGTCGATACGACGGCATCGGGGTTGACCGAGATGGAATCGATGCCGCTCTTGACCAGGAATTCAGCGAAGTCCGGATAGACGCTCGGTGCCTGGCCGCAGATGGAAACGGTCTTGCCGTCCTTATGGGCTACGGCAATGAGATGGCGGATAGCCCGTTTGACTGCCAGGTTGCGTTCATCGAAGAGCGGTGCTATCGTATCGTTGTCGCGGTCGCAGCCCATGATGAGCATGGTCAGGTCGTTGGAGCCGATGGAATAGCCATCGACGAACTGGTTGAACTGGTCGGCCAGGATGATATTGGACGGGATTTCAGCCATGAGCCAGACCTTGAAGTCCGGACCGCGGTGGAGGCCTTCCTGAGCCATGAGGTCGACGACTTTCTGCATTTCATCGACGCGGCGGCAGAAGGGGATCATGACGTTGAGGTTCTTGTAGCCGTATTCTTCGCGGACTTTGCGGACAGCTTTCAGTTCCAGTTTGAAGGCTTCGACGTATTTCGGATCATAGTAACGGGAAGCACCGCGCCAGCCGAGGAGGGCGCTGCTTTCCTGGGGTTCGTATTTGTCACCGCCTGTCAGGTTGCGGTATTCACTCGATTTGAAGTCGCTCAGGCGCAGCGTGACCGGACGCGGAGCCAGTGCCTGGCAGACTTTGCGGATACCTTCGGACAACTGATCGACGACGCGGTCAGCCCGGCCCGTTTCGATGAGGTATAACGGGTGTTCATGAATGAATGTCGTCCAGATGAATTCTTCGCGCATGAGGCCGATGCCGTCGCAAGGCAGTTTGCCGTATTTTTCAGCCAAATCCGGGTTGCCCAGGTTCATGTAAATCTTCGTGCCCGTAATCGGAGCGGCTTCGGCAGCGACGACGGTCGTTGCAGTCTGGCCGGCCGGGGCTTCAGCAGCTTCCGGTTTGACGATGTCGGCGACGATGCCTTCATAGACGATGCCGTTCGTCGCATCGACTGTGATTTCTGCGCCATCCTGGATGGTTGTCGTCGCTTCGACGCTGCGGCTCTTCGTGCCGACGATGCAGGGGATGCCCAATTCACGGCTGACGATGGAAGCGTGGCAGGTCATGCCGCCGGCATCGGTGACGATGGCCTTGGCCTTCTTCATGGCCGGTACCCAGTCCGGAGCGGTCATGGTCGTAACCAGGATTTCACCGTCTTTGAATTCAGCGATCTTCGACGGGTCGAGGATGACATGGGCTTTGCCAGCAGCGCTGCCCGGGCTGGCCGGCAGGCCTTTGACGACGACTTTGCGGTCCGTCGTGACAGCGGCCTTTTCGGCAGCGGCTTCTTTCTTTTCTTTATTCTTCTTGGACCATACCGTTTCCGGACGGGCCTGGAGGAGCCATACCTTATTGGTCCGTTCGTCGACGCCCCATTCCATATCCATGTAGCAGCCGTAATGCTTTTCAATAGCTTTGGCGTACGTAGCCAGTTCCTTTACCTGTTCGTCCGTAATGACCTGCTGTTTCTGCAGTTCCGGCGGAACGAGTTTTTCTTCGCAATCGCCGCCCGGTTTGCGGACCAGTTCGATCGGTTTGGTATTGATCATCTTGGAGAGGATGGTCAGGTCGTCTTTGCGGACTTTGAAGTTATCCGGCGTAACCGTGCCCTGTACGACGTATTCGCCGAGGCCCCAGGCCCCTTCGATGGTAATCGTCGAATCATCGCCCGTGACCAGGTCGACGGTGAACATGACGCCGGCAGCTTTGGAGAAGACCATCATCTGGATAGCGGCGCTCAAAGCGACGGAGAGATGATCGAAGCCCTGTTTCGTGCGGTAGTACGTAGCGCGGTCGGTAAAGGTCGATGCGTAACATTCCTTGACCTTCTGGATGACCATGTCAGCCCCCTGGACGTTGAGGTACGTATCCTGCTGACCGGCAAAGCTGGCGTCCGGCAAGTCTTCAGCGGTTGCACTGGAGCGGACGGCGACGAAAGGATTGGCTTCGCCGACTTTCTTACCCAATTCTTCGTAACTCTTGCGGATATCGGCTGCCAAGTCGGCCGGCATTTCTGCATCACAGATGGCCTTGCGGATCTTTGCCGTCACATCGCGGAGCTGGACAGCGTCTTCGACGTCGGTCAGGCCTTTCAGTAATTCCGGGATCTTGACGTCCATGCCCGTTTCATGCATGAAATGGCGATAGCCTTCGGCTGTCGTCGCGAACCCATAGGGAACGGGAACATCCGTCTGAGACGTCAATTCACCGAGGGAAGACGATTTACCGCCTACGAGAGCTACATCGGCTCTGCGCAGTTCATCGAACCACAATACAAATGCTTTTTCTCTGTCCTTTGCCATAATCCTTACCTCCTGCTATTATAACCAAGCGTGTATGCTAAATTGTCTGCTTGTTACGTTTATAGTACGCTATTTTTCTGCGATTGTCAATGGCATTTCTAAAAAAGCTACACGATACTCTTTTAAAGAGTATACTACATATGAAATATTTTCGGATTCCGTGTAGCGTAAAACGATTTAATCGCCAAAAAGACTTTAAATTTTTTCAACCTGTCCCTCCTATGTCCCGCCTATATAGGATAATGATGTATGATGTGATATAATAAGAAATTAGTAATGTCTCATTACCTGCTCATCTTGAACGATTACGTCGTCACGTAGGAGGAAAAAATGTATACACCCAGACGCAGAGCAAAAAAAGCCAAAAAAGCCGGTCCCCTTCGCCGCATCCGCCTTTTCATCGCCTTATGCCTTGTCGTTTTCGCAGGCTTAGGGTTTGGCTATATTTTTGCTGCCTATCAAAGTTTGCCTGCTGTAGGCAATAACATGCGGCCTGCCGTTTCATCACAGGTCTTCGATTCCCACGGCCGGCTGATCACGACCCTTCATTCCGATCAGAACCGCTTGCCCATCGACATCAACAAAGTGCCGCAGAATCTGCAGAATGCCTTCATCGCTGCCGAAGACAACCGCTTCTATGAACACATCGGCATCGACCCTATCGGCATCTTCCGCGCCATCTTTGCCAACCTGACCAACCGCGGCATCGCCCAGGGCGGCAGTACCATCACCCAACAGCTGGCCAAGAACGCCTTCCTGTCCCAGGAACAGACATTGAAGCGTAAGATACAGGAAGCCATGCTGGCCCTGGAAATCGAACACAAATACAGTAAAAAAGAAATCCTGGAAATGTACATGAACCAGATTTACTTCGGCCAGGGTGCCTATGGCATCCAGACAGCGGCCAAGACGTATTTCAACAAAGACGTCAACGAACTGACCCTGACGCAGTGCGCCATGCTGGCCGGCCTGCCTAAGAGCCCGAACTACTACTCGCCCTTCAACAACTTGAACGAAGCCAAGAAGCGCAAGAACGTCGTCCTCGACCAGATGGTCAAATACGGCTACGTATCGGCTGCCGAAGCGGAAGACGCCAAGAACCAGGACCTGGGCCTCTCCAAGAGCCATCAGTCCAAAGAAGCCGACGAATATGCATCCTTCATCGACTACGTCTCCCAGCAGGTCGCCAAGAAATACGGCGACGATGCCCTCTATAAGGAAGGCCTCAAGATCTACACGACCATGGACGTCGACAAGCAGCACGCCGCCGTCCGGGCCATGCGCAACCTGCCCAACAACTACACTGACGAAAACGGCCTGACTCAGCCGCAGGCAGCCATCGTCTCCATCGACCCCAAGACGGGCCACATCCTGGCCATGGTCGGCGGCCGCGGACAGGATAGCTTCAACCGCGCCAGCATGGCTGTCCGCCAGCCTGGTTCGGCCTTCAAGCCTTTCGTCTACCTGACGGCGCTGCAGCACGACATGACGCCGGATACGACCATGGACGACCAGCCCGTCACCTACGGCAGCTGGAGCCCGAAGAACGCCGGCGGCTCCTACAGCGGTACCATGACCCTCAGCGATGCCCTGGCCCACTCGGTCAACACCATCGCCGTCCAGCTGGCTGACAAAGTCGGCACGAAGAACATCATCGCCAATGCCAAGAAGATGGGCATTACCACCCTCGACGCCAAAGACGACAACCTGGCCATGGCCCTGGGCGGCCTGACCAAAGGCGTCACGCCGCTGGAAATGGCCAGTGCTTATGGCACCTTTGCCAATAAGGGCGTCCACGTCAAACCGACGGCTATCGTCAAAATCCTCGACCGCGACGGTAACGTCCTGGAAGACGCATCGACGTTAGAAAAAGAAGAAACGAAGACCCGCGTCATGTCCGAACGGGAAGCCTATGAAATGACGACTATGCTCGAAGGCGTCATCGACCACGGCACAGGGACAGCCGCCGCCATCGGCCGTCCGGCCGCCGGCAAGACCGGTACGACAGACGACAACAAAGACGCCTGGTTCGTCGGCTACACGCCGGACATCGTCACAGCCGTATGGATTGGCGACGATACGGGTTCGCACAGCTTAGGCGAAATCTACGGCGGCACGATCCCGGCAGAAATCTGGAAGGATTACATGTCGTCGGCTACGTCCGATGAATCGGGTGGCGACTTCTCCGCCCCGTCAGGCATGGAACGCCGTAAAGAAACGACGTCGTCTTCATCTTCCAGTAACAGCGTCCGCAGCGACGACCGGGAAGAACCGAAGAAAAAATCGGCGACGACCGAAAAAACGACGACCAAAGAAAAATCCAAACAACAGACCCAGCAGCCGGCCAGACAACAAGCCGACCGCAATAATAAGGAATAGTGAAAAAGAGGCTGTCGCATGTGCGACAGCCTCTTTTTGAGTATTGAGTTTGCAGTATTCGTAGGGGCCGTCCCAAAGGGCGGCCCGCCTGAAATAATGATGCCCACATTATACATGACGGGTGATGTATAAAAACATCCCCTACAAGGTTAAACCTCTCCGACCCATTTGGGCCACCTCTCCTAGTAGGAGAGGCTTACGAAGCCTTCGTGCGACCTCCCCTCATCCGCCCATGACGGCGATGGTTTCGGGGACGATGAAGTCTGCTTCCGTGCAGGCCCGGATATCTTCTACGGTATAGCCCGGTGCCAGTTCCCGCAGGACCAGGCCCTGCGGTGTGACTTCAAAGTAGCCGCGTTCGGTTACGATATCGGTGACGCAATGGGCTCCCGTCAGGGGCAGCGTACATTTCTTCAGTATCTTGGAATGGCCGCTCTTTTCGCAATGGTCCGTGGCGACGATGATTTTCTTGACACCGGCACAGAGGTCCATGGCCCCGCCCATACCGGGAGCGAATTTCCCAGGAATGGTCCAGTTGGCGATATTCCCTTCCTGGTCGACTTGCAGCGTTCCCAGGACAGTCGCGTCGATATGACCGCCGCGGATGAAGGCAAAGGACGTTTCGTGGTCATAGACGCTGCCGCCGGTAATGACTGAGGCCGGCTGGCCGCCGGCGTCGATGACGTCGATGTCGACATGGTCCCAATCCGGCGACGGGCCGCTGCCGACCGTGCCTATTTCCGCTTCCAGCCAGAGGTCTACGCCTTCAGGCAGGTAGTTGACGCACATCAGGGGCAGGCCGATTCCTAAATTGACGAAATCCCCATTTTTGAAGAATTGGGCACACCGCCAGGCAATCAAAGCTCTTCCTTTCCGTTCGACCATGACCTCATCCCCTTTCCTGCCGTTCCCGCGCTTTAGCTTCGGCACGGGCCCTGGCCTTTTTCCACATCGGGCAGACATAGCGTTTTTCGCCCTGCCGTTCATAGACCATATCGACGACGGGCGCCGGAATGGCGATTTCTTCCGGCGAAAGCTGGCCGACAGGGACGATTTCTTCGACTTCGGCAGCGACGAAATCAGCAGCATAGGCAATGGTGCTGTTCGTCGCCCGTGAATTCATGCGGAAATAGAGATTGCCTGCCGTATCGGCTTTGGTCGCTTTGACCAGGGCCACGTCGGCATGGAGCGGCAATTCCAGGAGGTATTCTTTCCCGTCGATGACCAGCTTCTGTTTCCCTTCTTCGACACTCGTCCCGACGCCCGTCGGCGTGAGGACGCCGCCCAATCCGGCACCGCCGCAGCGCACCCGTTCGGCCCAGGTCCCTTGGGGAACGAATTCGACGGCCAGTTCACCTGCCAGCATCTGTTTCAGTGCTTCCGGGTTGAGGCCGATATGGGTCGTAATGATGGACGATACGCGATGGGCCACGATGAGTTTGCCTACGCCCTGGCCGGGATAGCCCGCCGATACGGCGATAGCTTTGATATCCTTGACGCCTTTTTCCAGCATGCCGTCGATGATCTCATCGGCTGCAAACTGGCCGTGCCAGTCGCCGAACATGATGGTCTGGCCATCGTGGATATGTTCCAGGATATCTTGGAGAGAAAATACTTTCGATAACACCGTACTCACTCCCTTCACAAAGCAGCCTTACTGGCCGGTAAAATGGGGACGCCGTTTTTCCATGAACGCGCAGACGCCTTCGGCGAAATCCTTGGTCCGGGCACATTCGCGCTGGCACGGGACTTCGATATTTTCCAGGTAGTGCTGGTATTCGGCAAAGGCGGCTGCATAGATCTGGCGCTTGATATTCTTGTAGGAAATGATCGGCCCTGACGCCAATTTCTTGGCAAACTTCATCGTTTCACCGTCGAGGTCCTCGTTGGGCACGATGCGGTAGACGATGCCCAGGTCCTTGGCTTCCTGAGCGCTCACCGGCCGGCCGGTCGCACAGATATCCATGGCCCGTTTCGGCCCCAGCTGTTTGACCAGCAAATACGAACCACCCGTATCGGGGACCAGGCCCAGGTTGACGAAGGCCATGATGAACTTGGCGTTTTCACTGCAAATGATAAAATCTGCCGTCAGTGCCAGGCTGGCACCGGCACCGGCTGCGGCACCGCTGACCGAGGCGATGACCATCTTGCTCATCTTCTTCAGGCCGTCCGTGACCTTGCCTACCTTGCCGATGAGGCCGTCCATATTGACGTCACCGCCGGCCTTGATGAGCTGGTAGAAGTAGCCGATGTCGCCACCAGCCGAAAAAGCACGGGGAGAACCTTTGAAGACGACGACTTTCACCGATTCATCGGCTTCAGCCGCCTGGACGACGTAGAGCAGTTCATCGGCCATTTCTTCATCGATGGCATTGAGATTCTTGGGATAATCGAGCTGAACGACAGCAATACCGTCCTCGACAGTATAGTGCAATTTTTTGAGCTTCATATGAATTCCTCCTCGCAACTATAACAAAACGGAAAGTTAAGCTTTCCTTATATTCATATTATAACATATATTTTAGTAAAAAACCTATACTTGAAAGGCATGAAAAAGGCGCTGTCTCGCGACAGCGCCTTTTTAGTGGCTCGTGGCTCGTGGCTCGTGGGGCTCGTGGTTCGTGGTTCGTAGCTCGTAGGGGCGACCACGTGGGGCGCCCGCTTCAGATAAATGGGTCACGGGATTCCTGCATATCCCCGCACGTGCGAGCCCCTACGAGGTTAAACCTCTCCGGCCCATTCGGGCCACCTCTCCTAGCAGGAGAGGCTAAATCCTTTCCATCCGCTAGCCCCTAACCGCTAGCTGCTAACAACGTAAAAGAGGCTGTCGCATGAAGACAGCCTCTTTTTGAGTTTTAAGTTTATAGTTTTTAGTTTGCAGCAAATCCCCTTAAATTTAAAACCATCCGCTAACAACTAGCCACTAGCCACTAACCACTAGCTTTTTATTAATCGATGCAATACTGGCAGAAGATGCCGCGGAGGTCGAATCCGCGGTTTTCTTTTTCCTGATGGGCCGTTTCTTTCGGCTGGTCCATGGAAGCGACGAGTTCCTGACCGCGGCAGTAGATGCCTTCGCCGTTGGCGTTGCCGCTGATGGGCAGGGGCATCATGGTATTGATCATATCATCGAAAGTAAAGTGTTTATTCATCTGAAAAGCCTCCTCTTAAGACTTCAATCATTATTATCTTGCTTGAGCATAAGTTTACGCTTTTCAATGCCTTTTTGTCAATGCTAATTACGAATCATTTTTGCATTTCATCAATTCAATATTAGAATCTCTTTATGCTTTATTCAATACCTTATGGACCAAAGCACTGATGACCATGAGGATGACGACGACAGGGACCGTAATGCCCACTGGCGTATCGACGTTGAGCAGAAAGCGGTACAAGATGACGCCCAGGACCCAGAGGACCAGGTTGAGCCAGTTGACGCTGTCTGCCGTGTGGTCCTGCTTGAGGATGAAGAAATCCGACAAGAGGATGGCCGTCATCGGCGCAAAGACCGAACCGATGAGGTAGAGGAAGTCCTGGAACTGGTCCGGCGCGGCGAAGATGGCCAGGATGACGCCCAGGACGGTGGCGATGAGAGCCAGGACCTTATCCGAAACCTTGGGAACCAGGCTCTGGCAGCTGACGCCGGCTGAAAAGGCATCGAGGAAGGTCGTCGTCACTGTCGACAAGAGGACGACGAGGATCCCGGCCACGCCCATGCCGGCCTGGACCATGATGGCCGCAATATCGTCCTGCCCGGTGAACAGGGCGGCGCCCATGCCGATGAGGAACATCCACGAGCTGGCGATGAAATAGGCACTACAGCTGGCCGCCGTAGCCAGGCCCGGCTTTTCAGCCGTCCGCGTGTAGTCCGAAATGATCGGCAGCCACGACAGCGGCATGGCGACGGCCAGTTCGACAGCGCCGCCAAAGGTCAGGTCGCCAGCCGGTACCTGGGGCGTACCGCCTTTGAAGACGACCAGGCTGAGGACGATGGTCAAGATGAACAGCGCCGCCATGACGACGACGTTGACCTTGCTCAGGTTCTTCAGGCCCATGACGATCCACAAGGCAATGAAGGCGCCGATGATGAGGCTCCACCAGGACACGCCAATGGCGGCGATGGTATTGGCTGCCAAGGCGGCACTGGCGACCATGACGGCCGTCCAGCCGACGAGCTGGATGACATTCAGCCCGGCAAAGAGCTTGGCACCCTGAGTGCCGAAAGAAATGCGCACCGTTTCCATGGCGCTGCCGCCGGTCCGCCCGCCGATAAGGCCGGCCAGATACATGACTGTCCCGCCGATGAGGTGGCCCAGGATGATGGCCGCAAAGGCCTTGGCAAAGCCCAGCGGTGCCAGAAGCATGCCCGTCAGGATTTCAGCGATGGAAATGCCGGCGCCGAACCATAACAGGCCGTTAGAAAAGACAGATGTCTTACGTTCATTCACAATATGATACCAACCTTTCTGCATATAAATCATTAGCTCTATTAGTATAGCACATCTGCCGGGAAAACCCTATGCAGGACAGTCACTTTGTCACAATTTCAACTCACTTTACTAAGAAAAAGGGTATTTAGCTTTATTCCTTTTTAGGCTCATGCTATACTTAGCTAACAACAACAATAATAACTATAATAATCTTATAATCTTTTTTTATTTATACGTTTGGAGTGATACCATGAAAATTGACAAGCGCCTGAAAATCGTCATTGCCGCTGTCATCCTGGCTGCCTGTGCCTTTGGCGGCTATACATATTACCAGTCCCAACAAACGGCGAAGCAGGCCAAGGCCATCGAAACGGCCGACGTCGTCCGCAAAGACCTGCGCTCGACGGTTTCGGCGACGGGGACCATCAGCCCTGTCGATTCCGTAGAAGTCTCACCGAAAATCACGGCCCGCATCAGCCAGGTCCTGGTCAAAGAAAATGACCGGGTCACAGCCGGCCAGACCGTGGCTATCCTCGACGGCAAGGACTATGAAGCCAAGCGCGACCAGGCTCAATATAAAGTCACGAATACCAAAGTCGAATACGACCGGGCCCAGCAGCTTTATGATCTCGGTGCCGGCACGAAACAGGCTTTGGATACAGCCAAGTTCAATTATGATACGGCCGTCAGCACCTTGACAGAAGCCGAATCAGATGTCGCTGAAACGGTCATCACAGCACCTATGGACGGCGTCGTCGTCGGCGAACCGAAGACGGTCGGCACCATGGCCGTCCAGGGCAACAGCAACCCGACAGTCATCATGCGCATTGCCGACACGTCGACCAAGCAGATTCTGGCCAAAGTCGATGAAACGGATATCGGCAAGATTCAAGTCGGTCAGGATGCTACCTTCACGGTCGACGCCTTTACGGACCGGACTTTCACGGCCCACGTCTCGAAAATCGCCAAGACCGATACGAGCAACACGTGGGACACGAATGGCACGAGTTCGACATCGAGCTCCTCTTCAAGCTCCTCGGCCAGCGTCATCTACTATTACGTCACCCTCGACGTCGATGACCCGGACGACGTCCTGAAACTAGGCATGACAGCCCGCGTCGACATTACGACATCGCAAAAAGACGATGCCCTCGTCGTCCCCATCGCCGCCTTGAAGACCAACGATTCCGGTTCCTATGTCATCCGCGTCGATGCCAACGGCCAGACCGAACAGGTCCCGGTCACGACGGGCATCTACAGCGATGAATACGTGGAAATCCTTTCAGGCCTGACCCAGGGCGACAAGGTTTCCATCACCTATACGGCCTCCAGCAAATCTTCGTCATCGAACAACAACCGGCGCCAGGGACCGCCGCCCATGTAAAGGAAGCATCGCCATGAAGCATGTCATCGAATTGAAAGATATCAAAAAGATATACCACATCGGCGGTGAAGATTTCGCCGCCCTGGCCGGCATTACCTTGAACATAGAAGAAGGCGAATTCGCCGCCCTCATGGGGCCGTCGGGCTCCGGGAAATCGACGCTCATGAACATCCTGGGCTGCCTGGACCGGCCCACGTCGGGCTCGTACAAGCTCGGCGGCAAGGAAGTCGCCCACCTCAGCGACGATGAACTGGCCGTCGTCCGCAACCAGCACATCGGCTTCGTCTTCCAGAACTTCAACCTCTTATCCCGCATTTCCGCCCTGGACAACGTCGCCCTGCCCTTGGTCTACGCCGGCGTCGGCCGCAAGGAACGGGCAGAACGGGCCATGGAAAAGCTGAAATCCGTCGGTCTGGAAACGTGGGCCCACCACAAGCCCAACGAACTGTCCGGCGGTCAGCGCCAGCGCGTCGCCATCGCCCGGGCTCTGGTCAACAACCCGCATATCATCATGGCCGACGAACCGACAGGCAACTTGGACACGAAATCGACGAAAGATATCATGCGCCTCTTCGAGGCACTCCACGAAGAGCACAAGACGATCATCCTGGTCACGCACGAACCGGAAATCGCCGCCTGTGCCAACCGCCAGCTCCTGCTCTCGGACGGCAGGATCACCAAAGACGCCGGAAAGGGGGTCGTCATGGATGTTATTTAGTGAAAGCGTACAGATTGCCGTCACGGCCCTGTTGTCCAACAAACTGCGCTCTATCCTGACCATGCTGGGCATCATCATCGGCGTCGGTGCCGTCATCGCCATGATTTCCATCGGCATGGGCGTCAAGCAGAACGTCACCAACTCCATCGCCAGCCTGGGCAGCAACATGCTCATCGTCATGCCCGGCTCGACCAATCAGGGCGGTGTCCGCTCGGCAGCCGGGTCGAACCAGAAATTAAAATACGACGACGCGACGGCCATCAAGAACAAGATAAAGAACATCGACTACGTATCGCCGACAGTCAACAGTTCCTATCAGATCGTCAACGGCAACCAGAACTGGAATACATCGGTCTACGGCGTCACGCCGGAATACCTGCACATCCGCTCCCTCGTCGTCCAGTCGGGCTCCTTCATCACACAGAGCGACCTCAACTCGCGCAACCGCGTCGCCGTCATCGGACCGACGGTCGCGTCCAACCTCTTCGACGAAGCCAACCCGGTCGGCAAGAACATCCGCATCAACAACCAGCCGTACAAGATCATCGGCGTCCTGGAAAGCAAGGGCCAGTCCTCCATGGGCCAGGACCAGGACGATATCGTCATCGTCCCCTTGACGACGGCCCAGGAACGCCTCATGGGCATTACCTACGTCCGCTCCATCAACATCCAGGTCTCCAGCGCCGATAAAATCGAACAGGTCCAGTCCGAAGTCGAAACGCTGCTGCGCCAGCGCCATCACATCATGAACGGCAAGGAAGACGACTTCAACGTCCGCAACCTGACGAGCCTCATGGAAACCATGACCAGCACGACGACCATGCTGACCCTCTTCCTGGGCAGTATCGCCGCCATTTCGCTCATCGTCGGCGGCATCGGCATCATGAACATCATGATGGTCTCCGTCACTGAACGGACGCGGGAAATCGGCATCCGTAAAGCCCTGGGCGCGACCTTCCAGAACATCATGATGCAGTTCCTCATCGAATCCGTCGTCATCGGCGTCATCGGCGGCCTCCTGGGCATCGCCTGCGGCGTCGGCATCGCCCTGGCTATCGCCAAGTCGGGCCTCTTCCAGACAGTCATCACGGCAGCACCGATCATCATCTCCTTCAGCTTCTCCGTCGGCATCGGCCTCTTCTTCGGCATCTACCCGGCCCGGAAAGCAGCCAAACTCGACCCCATCGAAGCCTTGCGGTATGAATAAAAAAAATGCGCTGTCGCATGAAGACAGCGCATTTTGAGTATTAAGTTTGCAGTTTTTAGTTTGCAGCAAATGGTAAAAAATTTAAACCCACTTCTACAAACTCCGTACTACAAACTATAAAGTAAAAGGTGCCTTGCACGATGGCAAAAATCTTCGTGCGACAGCCCCTTTTTAGTTGTTCGTGATTCGCAGGGGATGTGCCCAAAGCTTTTTTGGCCCGTCAGGTGCCGACCCTCGGAAGGCACAGGACGGTTGACAGAACGGACAGCTGTAGCGGGCGTCCCGGCTCTCCTGCCAGGAGAGCTGTCAGCGCAGCTGACTGAGAGGTTGCTTTTGAATCGTCGTACGGTTCATGGGATTCTTATAGGAGAGTCTGGAAATTCAACCTCTCCGGCCCGTTGGGCCACCTCCCCTATCATGGGAGGCTTGGCGCCCTGCAATCGGCGGGCCGCCCCTACGAACCCCTAGCCACGAGCCACGAACCACTAGCCACTAACCACGAACCCCTAATCTCTCAGCCAGCGGCGGATGTCGTCTTCGGCATCTTCGATGGTCGTACCCAGGAGGGCCAGGCTCTTGCCGAGTTTGGCATCCGGGCAGAGGGCGTGGATGTCTTCCAGGCTGTGGCCGACGCCGCTGCCTTCGTGGGTGCAGAAGGGATAAATCGTCTTGCCGGAAAAGTCATGGTTTTCCAGGAACGTCCACAAGGCCATGGGCATGGTGCCGCACCAGTTGGGGTAGCCCAAAAAGATGACGTCGTAGTCGTCGATGCTGGGGATATCCTTTTCCAGGGCCGGCCGGGCATTGTCGGCCTTTTCTTTCCTGGCGATCTTGACGACTTCCTGATAGTCATTGGGATAGACCGAAGCCGTGCGGATATGGAAGAGGTCGCCGCCCGTGAACAGGCGCAGCATCTGGGCTGCCCGTTCCGTATTGCCCACGGGCAGGTCGACGATCTTGCCGCTGACATAGTTCATGCCGGCGTGAGAAAAATATGCAATGAGGCATTTCTTACCTTGATAATCCATAAGTCAATCAAACCTCCCTGATATGTTTGACCTAAAAAGTCCCGATACAGTTTTCATTATACGGCAAAAATCGCCGCCATTCAATCACTATCATGAATGACGGCGATTTTATTTTATCATGCCTGCCAGCTGCCCTGTATCTTTCCAAGGCCCATATAATGTAGTAAAATAGAGTTTGTCAAAAGATTACTATGCTAAGTAATACAAGGAGGTCCCTTTATGGCTCATGTAAATGAAAACTACTTAAAACTCCCCGGCAACTATCTTTTTGCAACGATTGCAAAAAAAGTTGATGCTTATTCCAAAGCACATCCGGAAGCCAATATCATCCGCCTCGGCATCGGCGACGTCACCCGTCCCCTGGCCCCGGCTATCATCAACGCCATGCACAAAGCCGTCGACGAAATGGGCAAAGCTGAAACCTTCCGCGGCTACGGTCCGGAACAGGGCTATGATTTCCTTCGCCAGGCCATCATCGATGGCGACTACAAGACGCGCGGCATCGACCTCGAATTAGACGAAGTCTTCGTCGGTGACGGCGCCAAGACCGATGTCGCCTGCATCCAGGAAATCTTCGGCGACGACCTCAAATTCGCCGTAGCCGATCCGGTCTACCCGGTCTACCTCGACTCGAACGTCATGTTCGGCCACACAGGCGACTGGAATGCCGAAAAAGGCATCTACGACGGCGTCGTCTATCTCCCGTGCACCCCGGAAAACGGCTTCAAAGCCGAACCGCCGAAGGAAAAAGTCGACATCGTCTACCTCTGCAACCCGTCCAACCCGACTGGCACGGCCATGAGCAAAGAAGAATTGACCAACTGGGTCAAAGCTGCCAAAGAAAACAACTTCATCATCATCTATGATTCGGCTTATGAAACGTACATCACCGAACCGGACGTTCCCCACAGCATCTTTGAAATCGAAGGCGCTAAAGAAGTAGCCATCGAACTCCGCTCCTACTCCAAGTGCGCCGGCTTCACGGGTACGCGCTGCTCCTATGTCGTCGTCCCCCATGCCTGCGTCGCTTACAAGAAAGACGGCACGGCTGTCGAACTCAATCCCTTGTGGAACCGCCGTCAGTGCACCTTCTTCAACGGCACGCCGTACATCGTCCAGCGCGCAGCTGAAGCTTACTACAGCCCGGAAGGCCAGAAACAGTGCCTGGCTGACGTCGAATACTACATGGAAAACGCCCACATCATCCGCGACGGCCTGACCGAAGCCGGCTTCACCGTCTACGGCGCTACCAACTCGCCGTACGCCTGGGTACAGACGCCGAACGGCATGAAGAGCTGGGATTTCTTCGACCTGCTCCTGGAAAAAGCCCACGTCGTCACGACACCGGGTTCGGGCTTTGGCCCCCACGGCGAAGGCTATCTCCGCCTGACCGCTTTCGGCACCAAAGAAAACACCGTCGAAGCTGTCAAACGCATTGCTGATTTAAAATTATTCAAATAAAGGTGGTTTAACCATTGAGTACCAATCTGGAAGTAGGCATCGTCGGCCTGCCGAATGTCGGTAAGAGCACGCTGTTCAACGCGATTACCAAGGCCGGCGCAGAAGCGGCAAACTATCCCTTCTGCACGATTGAACCGAATGTCGGTGTCGTAGAAATCCCGGATAAACGCATCCAGGTCCTGACCGACATGTACAAACCGAAAAAAACAATTCCCGCTGTCATGCGCTTCGTCGATATCGCCGGCCTCGTCGCCGGTGCCTCCAAGGGCGAAGGCCTGGGCAACAAGTTCCTCAGCCACATCCGTGAAACCGATGCCATCGCTGAAGTCGTCCGCTGCTTTGAAGACTCGAACATCACCCACGTCGACGGCTCCATCGACCCGATCCGCGACATCGAAACGATCAATACGGAACTGTGCCTGGCCGACCTGGAATCGGCCCAGAAACGGGCGGACCGCATCGCCAAAGTCGCTCAGTGTGGCGACAAGGACGCCAAAGTCGAATACGCCGTCCTGAAAAAAGTCCTGGCCTGCCTGGAAAACGGCGACCCGGCCCGCAAAGCCGGCCTGACAAAAGATGAACTGCCGCAGGTCAAAGAACTCAACCTCCTGACCTTGAAGCCGATCATCTACATCGCCAACGTCGCAGAAGACGAAGCAGGCAATCCCGATGCCAACCCCAACGTCAAACGCGTCGAAGAATACGCCGCCAAGGAAGGCGCTCAGGTCGTCGCCGTCTCGGCCAAGATTGAAGCCGAAATCGCCGAACTGCCGGACGACGAAGCCGAAGTCTTCCTGGAAGAACTGGGCCTGCCCGAATCGGGCCTGGACAAGCTGATCAAAGCCAGCTATTCCCTGTTGGGTCTGATCAACTTCTTCACGGCCGGATCTGACGAAGTCCGCGCCTGGACCATCGTCAACGGCACGAAAGCCCAGAAAGCAGCCGGTAAGATCCACACCGACATCGAACGCGGCTTCATCCGCGCCGAAATCGTTTCCTACGACGACCTCATCGCCTGCGGCAGCGAACAAGCTGCCAAAGAAAAAGGCCTTGTTCGTCTGGAAGGGAAAGATTACGTCATGCAAGACGGAGATGTCACATACTTCCGCTTTAATGTATAGGAAAAAAAGGCTTGTCGCATATGCGACAAGCCTTTTTAAGTGGTTAGTGGCTAGCAGTTAGGGGTTAGCGGATGGGTTTTAAATTTAAAAACCATCTGCTACAAACTATAAACTCCGTACTACAAACTAGTATCGTCCTCCCGATGTTTTGGGCGTGGTTCCCGTTCATCTGTCAATCCGGCAATGTAATCGAGTGAGGTGTGGTACAGCCTTGCCAGCTGGATCAACTTTTCTACGGGGATCTTCCGTTTCCCCAATTCATACATGCCGTATCCAACTTGTGAACACTTCAAGATTTTTGCCACGTCGGCCTGAGAAAGCCTTGCTTCCAACCGAAGCGTCTTTAAGCGGCTGTAGTATTTCATGTCATCACCTGTTTTCATAGATCTAGGACTATAATAAGTACATTAGTAAATTCCTTGATTCTATTATAGTAAATATATAAAAAGACGGCAACGATTATTATGAATATAATCGTTGCCGTCTTTGCAATTTGACTTCCCCTCTATGAAATAATTAGCCGATTTCTACTAATTTTCCAGGATTCATGATGTTATTCGGGTCCAAAGCCTTCTTGATGGCTTTAATGACGTTAAGTTCCGCCTGCGGTGTGCAAAGGGCAAATTCTTCCAATTTCTTATAGCCAATGCCGTGTTCACCGGACATCTTGCCGCCCAGGGCATAGACGCGCGGGAAGAGGTCGCGATGGAAGGCCTTGATCTTCTGGAACCATTCTTCCGGCGACAAGCCTTTGGCATTCAGAGGCAGGACGTGGATGTTACCATCGCCGATGTGAGCAACCGTGACGCAGTAGAGGTCGTATTTTTCGCGCAGTTCCGGAATTTGTTTGGTGATTTCCGGAATCTTGTCCAAGGGGACGACGAAGTCTTCCGTCTGGAACATCTTGTCAACGTCGCGGGCGGCTTCGGCGAACTGCTTGCGCAGAGTCCAAATCCGTTTATCCGCTTCAAATTCGTCGATCGAGCCGTTGGCTTCCGCCAAGTCGCAGAGCTGTTCCATCTTGCGGTCCGAGTCGTCTTCGCTGAACGATTCGACCGTGACGATGACGTAATCACAGCCTTCGTCGACATGAGGCATTTTCATGTCCAGGAATTTGCAGGTCATGCGCAGGGCTTCATTGTCCATGAATTCGATGCTCGTCGGGTCGATGCCGGCTTTGAGGATCTTATTGGGCAGGGCAAAGGCTTCTTCATCGGTCTTGAAAACGCAGACCATATTGAAGGCATACGGCGGCATGGGACGGAGTTTGACCGTGACTTCCGTAATGATGCCCAGCGTGCCTTCGGAACCGGCAAAGAGCTGTTCCAGGCAGAGGCCGGTAGAACTCTTCTTGAGGCGGGCACCGGCGTCGAGGATGTCCCCTGTCGGCGTAACGACTTTCAGGCTGTAGATCTGATGGCGCGTCGTGCCGTATTTAACGGCTTTATTGCCGCCGGCATTGTTGGCGACGTTGCCGCCGATCATGCTGCTGTCGGCACTGGACGGGTCCCCGGCATAGAGGAGGCCGTGTTTGGCAGCTTCACGCTGCAAGTCCCCAGTGATGACGCCAGTCTGGCAGACGGCATACATATTGTCGGCATCGAATTTGAGGATCTGATTCATCCGTTCCAATTCGACGACCATGCCGTGATAAACAGGAATAGCACCACAGGCAACACCGGAACCAGCCGAGCGCGGCGTAATCGGAACGAGGTACTTATTGGCCAATTTGACGATAGCGGCCACTTCTTCCGTCGAGCCCGGGAAGACGACGACTTCCGGTTTATGGAAATAATGGGAGTTCCCTTCTTCGTCTGTCTGGTATCTTTCCAAATAATCTTCGTCCGTCTTGACGTATTTATCACCGACGACCTGACGTAATTCTGCTAATAATTCCGGCGTAACCGGGTTAAACTGTGCTGCCATATATAAACGCTTCCTTTCTATCGGAATCTTTCCGTATGCTTTAAAGATATAATAAGTTTATCCTCCGAATGGGAGTTGAGCATAGTATACCACGTAGCAGAAACTTGTAAAGCCCGTTTTCTTGACATTTTTAAAAAACGCATCAAGAAAACGAGCTTTTTGAAACCAAACATTGGGATGGATACGTAAAGTTTTACGTTTTACGCTATTTCCAATCCTAAAGTTTATATTTATTTTTCATATCTTCCATGCACGGACAGTTTTAAGACTCCGAAAGGGCTTCCCACTTTTCATAAGCCTCATCGAGCTGGGCCTGGGCCACTTCGTATTCCTTCGTCAATTCCATCATGGCGTCGGCATCGGTCTGGTTCTGGGGCATATTCATCTGCACTTCATACATCTTGATAGTCGCTTCCAGTTCGGCAATCTTCATCTCGATTTTTTCCAGCTTGGCCGCCTGGCCATAAGCCGGGGCCTTGGCCGGCGCTTTCACGGCCGGTGCCGGTTCCGCCTTCTTCACTGCCGGAGCTGCTGCCTTTTCCTGAGCCTGTGAGGAGCCTTGCGCTTCAGCTGCCGCCTTTTCTGCCGCTTCCTGGGCTTCACGGACCTTTTCCCGGTAATAACTGTAATTGCCGACGTATTCCGTGAGCTGCTTATGTTCCAGGACCAGCGTCCGCTGGGTGATTTTGTCGAGGAAATAGCGGTCATGGGATACGACGAGGTACGTCCCGCCGAATTCCAGCAAGGCCTGTTCCAGGACTTCCCGCGTCGGGATGTCGAGATGGTTCGTCGGTTCGTCGAGGATGAGGAAATTCGGCCCCTGCAGGAAGAGCTTCAACAGGGCCAGCCGGGCCTGTTCGCCGCCGCTGAGGCTGTCGATGACCTTGAAGACATCGTCGCCGCGGAACATGAAGCGCCCCAGGACGGACCGGGCTTCTTCTTCGCCATAACTGAAATCGTTCATGATTTCATCGAGGACCGTCCAAGCTCCGTGCAGGTCCGTGTGTTCCTGGGCAAAATAGCCGATATGGACGCGGCTGCCCAAGGTGATATGACCGTCTGTCGGTTCCTTTTCGCCCATGATCATGCGGATGAGCGTCGTCTTCCCCGTCCCGTTAGGGCCGATGAGGGACGCTGCTTCGCCGCGGCGCAGGAGGAGCGACAGATGGTCGAACAACTGGCGGTCGGCAAAACCGCCGCTGACCTTGTCCAGGACCAGGACTTTCTGGCCGCACTCTTCGACAGGCTTGAAATTGAAATGCAGCGATTCATCTTCCGGCTGCCATTCGATGCGTTCCAGCCGGTCCAGCTGGGACTGACGGCCGCGGGCCTGCTTGGCCTTGATGCCGGCCTTGTACTTGCGGATATATTCTTCTGTTTCGTGGATGTGCTCCTGCTGCTTCTTATAGGCTTTTTCCAGGGCTTTCTGCTGCTGGGCATGCTGCTCGACGTAGCGCGAATAATTTCCCTTGTACTTAGTCACCTTGCCGTGGGACAGTTCGAGGATGCCCGTCGCCACGCGGTCGAGGAAATAGCGGTCATGGGATACGATGAGGATGCCGCCGCCATAAGACAAGAGATAGCTTTCCAGCCATTCCAGCATGTCCACGTCGAGATGGTTCGTCGGTTCGTCGAGGAACAAATAGTCCGGCCGGCGGACGAGAGCCTTGGCCAGGTTGATGCGCGTCTTCTGACCGCCGGAAAAGCTCTGGACCGGCCGATCCATATCGGCTTCTGAAAAGCCCAGGCCCTGGACGATTTTCCGCGACATCGACTCGTATTCATAGCCGCCGAGCCACTCGAACCGTTCCTGCATGCGGGCATAGCGGTTCATCAAGCCTTCATCGTCGGGATGGGCCTGCATGTCCTTTTCGACAGCCTTCAAATCCTTTTCCAGCTTCATGACATCCTGCCAGGCCTCGGTAATCGTCTGGCGCAACGTTACGTCGTCGGCGTAAGTGATATCCTGCTGCAAATAGCCGATAGATTCGCCTTCGGAAACGACAAACGCCCCGTTATCATACTCCTCTTCGCCCATGAGGCACTTGAGCAGCGTCGACTTCCCGGCCCCATTGGCCCCGATGAGGCCGATCCGTTCGCCCCGGCGGATTTCAAAACTGACATCATGGAATACCGTATGTACCCCAAAAGACTTACTCAATTTCTGTACTTTAATACTACCCATCTATATGATACCTGCCCTCCCTGGCATACTGACGACAAAACAAAAAAAGAGCCGCCCCGGATCCCCATCTTGGGCGGCTGCCTATTTTCACATATCTATTATACCGTCAATCCTCAAGCATCGTCAAGACGGCGATGATAATAAGACGCCGGTCGCAGGCGGCAGGCCGCAGGCCGCAAAAAAATACACGGCCTGCGGCCTTGTGCGTAGGGGCCGGCCAAAGGGCGGCCCGCTGTGATATTTCGCCACAGCCTAACCGAGTATGATGGCGGAGCTTTACGAACAACCATCTACGGCCTTTTCTCGGATTCAGATGCGGCTTTGCCGCGTCAAATTCATCCCATTTGTCATAAATTCCGGCTATGTACAGGATTCACACGGGACGCCTTAACAGGACGTCCCCTACGGTATCGCATAGAGGCGATGAAAATAATAAGCAGGCCGCAAAAAAATCCACGGCCTGCGGCCGTTTCGTAGGGGCTTCCACGTGGGAAGCCCGCTAGAGAGATTTCGCCACAGCCTAGCCGAGTATGATGGCGGGTCTTTACGAACAACGAGCTACGGCCTTTTCTCGGATTCAGATACGGCTTCGCCGCTATAAACTCAAACTGACAACGACGCTTCGGGAAACTCTCTGCGCGTAGCGGGCCGCCCGCCGCTGTCATCTATCCAGGAAATCGTCTCCTGCATCTGACGGGCCAGAATAGCTCTGGGCGGCCCCTACGGCATCGCATACAGACGATAAAAAACAAAAATAGCCGCCCAGGACTCCCCATCGTAAGCGACTATTTTTGTGGTTCTTATTCTGTTAGTACTAGTCACTCAAAGGTAGACGATAAGGTATGCCTATGATATACTAGCTTCGAAGTTCTGCCTAAAACGGTAGGCGGTTGGTCCCTTGCTTCCTAAGGAGGGATTTTGTGTGAACCCTCCAATCCATGGGAAAGGAGGGGATTTGTATGCTTCTGACTGTAGATACTTTTATTGGTATTCTCGGCCTCTGCTTAGGTGCTTTCGCGCTTGGGTATGCCATCGGATGCGCTTCAAATAGAACACAAAAATAGCCGCCCTCGATCCCACTCGTAAGCGGCTACTTTTGTAGTCATTATTTGGGGACCAACCGTCTATCGGCAGGACCTCTTTCACGTTTATTATACCGTTATCAGTTAATCTTCGTCAAGGACGAGGCTGCAATCATTCCTTTATTTCCCAGCGATTCCCTTAAAGCCCATATCAAAATAAGGGAATCGTCAATGGATTAAGGGAATCCATCTGCCATAAATTCCGGCTATCGCATAGAAGCGATGAAAACAATACACCTGTCGTAAAAAAATACGGCTTGAAGCCGTTGCGTAGGGGCTGTCCCGAAAGCCTTTTTGACCCGTCAGGTGCCGACCAGCGGGAGGTGCAGGACGGTTGCCAAAACGGACAGCCGTGGCTGGGCGGCCCGCTTTGATATTTCACCACAGCCCATTCTATTCTAATGGCAGGCTTTTACGAACTCCGATTCAGATGCGGCTTCGCCGCTATAAACTCAAACTAACAATGACGCTTCGGGAAATCCTCAGCGCGTAGCGGGACGTCTTAACAGGCGTCCCCTACGAAATCGCATAGAGGCGAAAAAAAATAACCACGCGGCTCATAAACCGCGTGGTTATCGTATTCTTTATGGTGGAGATAAGGAGGATCGAACTCCTGACCTCTTGCATGCCATCTCCAAATTCCCGGAAAATAAGCTCAATCAGCTCCATATGTATTATTTAAATAGTACAAACAGCCCAATGTATCCAATGAACAAAATACTTCTGGTAGCAACTGCTATACAAAAGCTAACCTTCATCGGCTAATATCAATCATCAAAAAAAATTATAAATACCTATTTTAACGATTAAGCAATCTCCTAACATCATAAAATTTAAACGTAATATTTCTTCCTGAAATTCAAAAATGCACAATATATACTTACTATACATGGATAATGTTGTGATTTCTTAAAAACTTTTTTATTTGCTCTTTTATGGACTTCTTTTTCCGGATAGAAAGCTCTTTTTGCATATCCTCAAAACGTAACTCTTTCACCGGATTCTGAGGAAGAACTTTGACATGAAACTTAACAGCATGTTCCCAGTCATAGCCCTTTGGTATAATCTGAAAACTTGCATCACCTACGGCTTGTGCTACATATTCGTGACGGGAAATAGACTGCAAACATTGTCCTCCGCCAAGAATACGTTCATAAGGGCCACGGTGAATGCGCTGCAACTGTAATTTTTGTCCAATCTGCAGCTCAATAGGTTTCATTGAAGGATATCCTTCTCCATTCATATAAAGCTCTATTTTTTCATCGTTAGAAATCGCGTATTGTAGCCGTATTGTATTGGCATCAGTTTCAGGAACCAATTCTTGTTCACAATCAAAGCATAAAAAGCCTTTTTCCTTCGACCACGTATAAATACTGTCTAAATGGCCTGAGCTTACAATAAGCCGATTACCTTCAATCCGGACATTTCCTTGCGGAATCAAGTCTCCTGCGAGGATGGGATGCACCTGATTATGTACATATGCCAATACCCGGTACGATAAAACATGACCGCTGCCATTATGGATATAGATAAGCAATTCTCGGTGCCGATGATGCGTAAAATTCCCTTCTATGACGTTCAGCCATGCTGAATCCATTTGAAAACGATATAAACAGGTCCATTGGCGTTCTTTAGAAATATATTTAACAATTAAAAAGTCCGCTTTTCCTCTTTCCCTAGGAATTCGCAAGACATAGTCATATATAATGGGCCCCTTGTCAAGACCACGTTCTAAAATTTTAAGAGTGGCAGTAAGCAGAATTATTCTAAGCAGCGAAG
>NZ_JBBMEU010000004.1:0-71312 GCF_040096415.1 Megasphaera intestinihominis | reverse complement strand
TCTGCCATGCGACAGAAAGAACGTATTCGGTATTAGCAGCCGTTTCCAGCTGTTGTCCCCATCTAGAGGGCAGGTTGCTTACGCGTTACTCACCCGTTTGCCACTCGAATCAATAAGAAGCAAGCTTCTCATCTCTTCTCGTTCGACTTGCATGTGTTAAGCACGCCGCCAGCGTTCGTCCTGAGCCAGGATCAAACTCTCCATGATATATGGAAGAGCGTTTGGCTCTTGTTTATTGATTGGTATTACTCATTGTTTGACGTTCTATATAATAGAACCTCGCACGTTGGCGTTCATTCAGTTCATTGTTCAGTTTTCAAAGGTCATCGTTGTCATCACCGGGTGGCGACGACTTGTTTATTTTAACAAACTCAGAAGAGCTTGTCAAGGATTAATTTGAACTTTTTTAAATTCAAACTTCCTGCTGCGTCAGGGCCTTGCCCCGACAACTCATTCAGTATACTACTGTGTAAAGGAATTGTCAAGGATTTTTTTAAAATCCTTGACGCAGGCCGCCGCGACATCACAGATGTCGCTGTAGGGGCCGGCCAAAGGGCGGCCCGTTGTGGGAATCCCGTGAAATGCTTTGTAGCGAAATCGCCGGTCGCAAAACCATGCCACATATACAGGCTAAGTATATCCCCCATTGTTCGCAGCGGGCTGCCTTTCAGGACAGCCCCTACGCACAAGGCCATGGGCCGTGAATGATTTGATGTGAATCCATAACATTAACATCGCCTGGCTGCGATTCCGTAGGGGACGCCCAAAGCCCTTTCCAGCCCGTCGGTTGCCGACCAATGGGAGGCGCAAGACGGTTGCTGGAACGGACAGCAGAGGCTGGGCGTCCCGTTGTGGGAATCCCGCGAAATGCGCTTTGTCGAAATCGTAATTCGCAGGCCGCAGTTCGCCGGTCGCAAAACCATGCTACATTGACTTGACAAGTATTTTCCCCATTATTCACAGCGGGTCGCCCAAGGCTCCCTTCATAGGGGAGCTGGCCGCCAAAGGCGGTCTGAGAGGTTAAAGGACGTCCCCTACGATGGCCCCGGTTGGGGCGTAAGCCGCCCCTGCGAAGAAGAGGGGGACCGCTTGCGGTGGAGGGGTTCTCCTCTACGAGCCGAGGGGTACTCGAGGCGATGTTGTCAGTCCGAGTCAGTCGCGGCGGGACGCCGCATCTGAATCGTCGTCGATGAACGATGAACGGCCTACGACGAACGACATCGCCAATGACGATGGGCTCCGGCCTGCGGCCTGCAAAAAAAGGGCTTGCCGCGTGTGCGGCAAGCCCTTTTTTATCCCTTAAAATTCCGCTTTCCAAATACCGTGGAGATTGCACGATTCGTATACGACGCCGGAGTCGACGGCTGCGAATACGGCTTTCGGTTCTTCACCGGGTTTGAGGAATTTGACTTCCAGTTTATCATCCGTTGCCAAGGCAATCCATTCGATGTGGTGTTCTTCCAACATCGGGTGGATGACAGAGCCGACAGTGACTTCCAGTTTATCGCCGACGCGTTTTACGACGGGGATGTGTTTTTCTTTAGCTGCATCAACGGAACCGACGGCAATGGGTTCAGCGCCTTCTACGCTGCCGCTGAGCAAAGCCAATACGTTTTTACCTTCGAGCTGATAGAATTTTACGTCTTTCATGATAACTCCTCCTCTAACAAAAAATTCAAGTGCATATATAAGGATTATATATTACATGTCGTTCATAGGTGGTAATAAAATCTTTTGTACCTTTAATTGATATTGGTTCTTTGTTATGTATATATCTTACATGATTTAGCCGTTTTTGTCAAGAAATAATCAACAAATAATTATTATTTATTCGTAAATCAAAAAAAAAAGAAAAGAGCCTCACATGATGGGCGGAAGTTTCATGTGAGGTCCCTTTCTCTGGAGCGTTATCTTATATACTATTATTCTATTATATGTACTTCTATATGTACTTCAGGAAGAAAGACGGTGAGCCGGCTTATCGGAGGATAGCGCCGGAAATGACCATCTGCTGTACCTGGTTGGTGCCTTCGTAAATCTGAGTGATCTTAGCATCGCGCATGTAGCGTTCAACCGGGTATTCACGAGTGAAGCCATAGCCGCCGAATACCTGGACAGCATCGGTGGTGACCTGCATAGCTACGTCAGAAGCGTATTTCTTAGCGATAGCTGCATCTACAGAGTAGGATTTAACGTCGGGCTGAGCCATTTTCCAAGCAGCCTGATAAACTGCGAGGCGGGCCGTTTCAATCTTGAGTTTCATGTCAGCCAGCATGAAGCTGATAGCCTGGAATTTAGCGATCGGTTTGCCGAACTGCGTACGTTCTTTAGCGTACTGAACAGCTGCATTATAAGCGCCTTCAGCAATGCCGAGAGCCTGTGCGCCAACGCCAACACGGCCGCCGTCGAGGGTCATCATAGCGATTTTGAAGCCTTCGCCTTCTTTGCCGAGGAGGTTTTCAGCCGGAACTTTTACGTTCTGGAATACGAGTTCACGCTGTACGGAAGCGCGGATACCCATTTTAACTTCTTCTTTGCCATAGGTAAAGCCTTCCATTCCTTTTTCCAGGATGAAAGCGCTCATGCCTTTAGCGCCTTTGGATTTGTCCGTCGAAGCGAATACGACGGTAACGTCAGCTTCGCCGCCGTTGGTGTTGAAGACTTTGGAGCCGTTCAAGGTGTAGCTGCCGTCTTCGTTTTTCGTAGCGACTGTGGAACCGTTCAAAGCGTCAGTACCAGCGTTCGGTTCGGTGAGGCCGAAAGCGCCGAGTTTCGTACCTTCTGCCAAGGGTTTCAAGTATTTGGCTTTCTGTTCCGGCGTACCGAATTTCCAGATTGGCCAGGAGCAGAGCATGGTGTGTACTTCGAAGCTGAGTGCGATGGACGGGTCAACTTTAGCGACTTCTTCGCAAGCGACAGCCAGGCTGAGGAAGTCAGCGCCTACGCCGCCGTTTTCTTCTTCCCAGGGGATGCCGAGAAGGCCGAGGGTACCCATTTTGTCGAGGATAGCGCGGTCAAAGACTTCCTTTTCATCGCGTTCTTTGACAGTCGGTGCCAATTCTTTTTCTGCAAAATCTTTAGCCAGTTTAGCAATATCCTGCTGCATTTCGCTGAGTTTGAAATCCATAGTAAATATTCCTCCTAAAAATAATTCTTATTACATACTAAAGGTTTATAGGAAAGGGACTGTCGCACGAAGCTTTCAGCTGCCATGCGAAGCCCCTCCTTCTAACAATGAAGCGTGCTCTATTATTTGCCCTGGAAGTGTTTAGCGCGTTTGTTGACGAATGCGTCCATGCCTTCCTTCTGGTCTGCCGTGGAGAAGCAGAGGGCGAATACTTCGTCTTCGTAAGCGATACCGGTGACGACGTCGCAGTTGATGCCGCGGTTGATAGCCGTCTTAGCGAGCTGTACAGCGATAGGAGCGTTGCCCATGATTTCTTTCGCTACCTTTTTGCAGGTATCCATCAATTCTTCCTGAGGAACGACTTTGTTGACCAAGCCGATGCGATGAGCTTCCTGAGCGTCGATCATGTTAGCGCGGAAAATCATTTCTTTGCCATAGCCACGGCCTACGACACGGGGGAGACGCTGAGTGCCGCCGAAGCCCGGTGTGATGCCGAGGCCAACTTCAGGCTGACCGAATTTAGCGTTTTCAGCAGCATAACGGAAGTCGCAAGCGCAGGCGAGTTCGCAGCCGCCGCCGAGAGCGTAGCCGTTAACAGCTGCAATGACCGGCTGGGGCAGGTTTTCGATGCGTGTGAAAGTATCCTGGGAAATCTTACCGAATTTACGGCCTTCGACAGGGTTCTTAGTGGACATTTCAACGATGTCGGCACCGGCGACGAAGGATTTAGCACCTTCACCAGTGATGATGACAACTTTTACCGATTCGTCAGCTTCGATTTTGCCAACGCAGTCATTCAGTTCCGTAACTGTTTCCGTGTTCAATGCGTTGAGAGCCTTCGGGCGGCTGATCGTTAAAATACCGATACCATCTTCGTTGACGAATTTAATATTGTTGTAAGCCATAATGAAAAACCTCCTAATATAGTTATAAAAATTATCAACTATGTCTTATTGATTGGCCTTGCCTTGAACCAACCTTGTGACTACAGTATACAAATGACCAAGTTGGAACAAAACAGGAAAGGCTTGACCTTTTTTGCATAGAATTAAGTCCATGTGAATTTTTTTGTCAAAATCATTGTGATTCACTAAGGTATGTGATAAAATGTACATGCTCGATTGAATTAAATTTATACAGAGAATGAATGTATTTCATATATATTAAAAGCCATATATGTTCTATATAAAAAATATGACAATTTCGTATTGAAGGAGGTTACAACGTGATTTCAGATGGATATGCTTCAACGTTAAAACGGCTCATTACCTTCACACAGGCCAAGTTCATTTCCCTGGCCGATGTCGTCGGTTACGATGTGTCCTACGTCAATAAATGGAGCAACGGTACGAAATTACCGTCTTCCCGTTATGTCGAACGGATCAACGAAGAAATGGGCCAATACTTTGCCGAACTGATCACTAAGCAGAAGAAAGAGGCCAAGTTCTTTAAAACCTTCCCCATTTCCGAAAATACGGATGACCTGGGCTTTGAAATCGGCCAGTACCTCTGCGCCGCCTACCGGACGACGCTGAACCAGAACCGGGTTCCCAAGGGCAAAGAAAACCGCCCGTCCATCCAGGTCGTCACCGGTCATCACGATACGTCGGCTTTCTTGTCGGACTTGCTGCAAAAGGGCATTCAAAGCCTCGAAAGTGATGGTGAGCTCCTGGTCCTCGGTGAATTTTGTACTTTATACAAAACAGGGTTCTGGAAATATTTCGAAGGCCTCGAATTACAGCACAGACTGACCATCCGTGTCGGCCTGGACTTAGATAAAATTGAAAGCAACTTCGATGATTTAATCGCGGTCTATCGTACGCTAGATAACTTTTTGGATATCGATTTCGTCTTTTATGACATCCAGGATACGTCCAATGCCAACCTCATCATCCTCAAGGGCGCGTTCGTCGTTCAATATGCCCTGGACACACAGCCCCGCTTCAAGATGTGTACCTATATTTTCGACGAATCCTTAGTCGGTGATATTTATGAAAAATTCAGTTTCAACGGAGCTGAAAAGAAACCGCTCATGTCGACGGTCAGCTCTCTGGGACTGGAAGAACTCGGCTATCGCACGGCCTTCTATGCGACAACGAAATTCTTCTTCTACTTGACCATCGGCTTTGAATTCCTCCTTCCTCACGAAGTCTTCGACCACATCAGCGAAACCGTATCGCCGGAACAGGCCTTTGCCATCCAGCGCCTCTGCGTCACGTGGGAAGAAATCCTCAATGCTTCGGAAATCACCTTCATCATGCCGACGACATCGCTCCTGCGCTACGTCGAATCGGGCTACATCTACCTGACCGACATCGAATACCGCTTGACTGCGGAAGAACGGAAAGCGCATATCAAGAGTATCTTTGAAGGCCTGGAAAAGAATCCCAACTTAACGACTGGCGTCCTCTTGCCGACCGTCAGCGACGGCATGTACACGGGCAAGGACTTGTCCTTCTATTCCAACTACAAGACAGGCTTCCTGAAAAAGAACAAGCGGAATATCCACAACGACGCCGATTCGTTCTACGTCATCAGCAGCAACCGTCTCCACTCCATCCTGCTCAATGCCTTCCAGAACATGAAGAATCAGCCGTCATACCGCCAGTATGATTTAGAAGCCTTAAAGAAAAAATACGAAACGTATAAACCGCTCATCGAAAGGACCTTGTCCTTGTCGAAGTAAAAAAAGAGGCTGTCGCATTAAGACAGCCTCTTTTTCTGTAGGGGCGCCCACGTGGGGCGCCCGCCCATGCAAATCGGCTACAGGCATCATAACATATACCTGACGGGCTCGCCACGTGCGAGCCCCTACAATCAAAAAAAGAAGCTTGTCGCAAATGCGACAAGCCCTTTTTTTACAGTCCGCAACTCACAGCGTAGTCCGCGGCTGTGTCAAAACCTCTCAGGCCGCCTTCGGCGGCCTGCTCCCCTATCAGGGGAGCTTTTCTGCAAACTACAAACTCTGTACTACAAACTATTATTTGTTCATTTCTTCTTTCATCTTTTTCAAACCCATGGGTTTATCTTCAAAGAGGAAGGCCGGCATGACTTTGACTTCGTCGATGATCGGCGTGAAGCCCATCTGGTCGAGGACGTCTTTCTGGAGGTCGATGCCCGGGGCGATTTCGGTCAGGTGGACACCGTCTTCTTTCATTTCGAATACGGCACGTTCTGTGATGTAGAGGACATGCTGTTTATGTTTACGGGCATAGTTGCCGCTGAAGGTGATGTGACCGACTTCGGGAACGAATTTCTTGACTTTCCCTTCCTGCAGGATGTGCAGTTCACCGTCTTTGATTTCTTCGCGGAGTTTCCCTGTCGTAAAGGTCCCGCAGAAGACGACGTTCTTCGTATTCTGGGTGATGTTGACGAAGCCGCCGCAGCCGGCAATGCGCGTACCGAATTTGGATACGTTGATATTGCCTTCTTTATCGCATTCGGCCAGGCCCAGGCAGGTCAGGTCCAGGCCGCCGCCATCGTAGAAGTCGAACTGTGTAGCCTGGTCCATGTAGGCTTCGGCATTGACAGAAGCCCCGAAGCGGACGCCGCCGAGAGGTACGCCGCCGATGGCCCCGGCTTCGACAGTCATGGTCAAGCTGTCGCCGATGCCTTCTTCGTTGGCTACGGACGAGACGAGTTCCGGAATACCGATGCCCAGGTTGATGACGGCTTCACTGCTCATATTGAGAAGCAACAGGGCTGCCCGGCGGGCAATGACTTTCTTGGCATTGAGCGGAGCCGGATCCAGGGCTTTGACGGGAATCGTCGTTTCGCCCGTCAGGGACGGGTCATATTCGCAGTCGAAGGACTGCTGCCGTTTCGTTTCGTCATCGACCTGAACGACGTAGTCGACGTAGATGCCCGGTACTTTGACCAGTTTCGGGTCGAGCGTGCCGCCTTTGACGATTTTTTCGACCTGGACGACGACGATACCGCCGCTGTTATGGACGGCCTGTGCCAGCGGCGTGGCATCGAAAGGCGATACTTCCTTGGTCAGGACGACGTTGCCCCATTCATCGGCATAAGTCCCGCGGATGAAACCGATATTCATATCCATGCGCGGATAGAAGAGCTGGTCATGGCCTTCGATGTTGATGACTTTGACGAAGTCTTCTTTGGTGACGTCATTGAGACGGCCGCCGCTGATGCGGGGGTCCGCAAAGGTATCGAGGCCGACGTGGGTAATCGTGCCTAAGCGATGAGCTGCGACGTCACGGAAATACTGGGACAGCGTGCCCTGGGGCAGGTTGTAGGCCTGGATCTTATTTTCATTGACTAATTTCTGCAGGGCCGTAACGGCGTTCCAGTGGCCGAGGATGGCTTTTTTCAACATCCCTTCGTGGGCGAAGTGGTCGCCGCCGCGGCCATCCGTATTCCCCTGGGAAGCGGCATAGATGAGCGTCAAATCTCTCGGCGAACCCGTATTGAGGAAGCGTTCTTCCAGGGCGCTGGTCAGCGCTTCCGGCTGTCCGGAACCGACGAAACCATTGGTCGTGACGACGTCACCGTCTTTGACGAGCTGAGCTGCTTCTTGAGCTGTAATTATTTTCACTTGTTTCATGTCTTCCATCTCCTATTTCTTCACGTTTGTTATATGCATTTCGTGAATTCATTATACAAAGGAAGCATATGGAATGATAGACGAAAAGGATGGACTAAATTGGTAGGAAAAAATTCCATGAAGTCAAATTACTGGGCTTCCAGGGCATTCCAGGCTTCATCAGCTCGTTCGACGAACATCTGGCGAACCGCTTCATTTTCTCCCAGGCCATGGATATAGGTCGTAACCGTGAAGCCTTCTTTTTCCAGGATACTCTTATGGGAATCGGCATCGGCACCGGCCATGTCGTTATTGGCATGGTCGCCGGCGACCATCATCATGGGCATGAGGATGACGTGCTTGATGCCCTTGGCTTTCAGCTGGGGAATGACTGTATCCAGATGGGGCCAGCCTTCGACAGAGTAGATGTAGACATTGCCCAGATCAGCTGCATCGAGGCGGTTCTGGACGACGGAGTAATAAGCATTGGCCGGATGCGGCGTGCCATGGGCCATGACCAGGATGGCGTCTTTCTTGCCAATTTTCGGGAACTGTGTCGAGAAGGCTTTGACGAATTCAGCGATGTCGTCGCGCTGGTCTTCCTGTCCCATCCAATACATGAGCGGCGTGCCGAGGGTCAATTTCTTGAAATCATGTTTGTAGAGGTCGAAAATAGCCGTATCATAAGCATATTCCATACCCGGGATGATGTCCAGGGAGGTAATGGCCACGCGCGTATAGCCTTCTTTTTTCAGCTGGGCCATGGCCTGTTCCGGCGTCGGTACGGTCACGCCTTCTTTAGCCTTGATGCGGTCGACGATGATATGCGACGTGAAGGCGACGACGACTTTCTGATCCGGATGGGCCGCCTTGATAGCCGATACAGTCTGGTCGATGGTCTTCTGGCGGCTGTCCTTATAGGTCGTGCCGAAGCTCAATACCAGGATGGCGTCTTTATTGGCTTCGTTCTGCATGTCCGGGTTGTTGTACGTGCGGACCCCGATTTCCGCGGCCTTTTTCAAAGCCGGCGTAGCGTCCTTGACTTCCGGGTTCAGCGTATAGCCGGCAGCAAAAGAGGGCGCCGAAAAAGCACCAAACGACGTCAGGGCCAAAGATAAAATCAGCGCGGTCTTTAATTTTTTGTGGAACATAATCATCTCTCCTTTGATAAAAAATATAAAAAAAGAGGCTGTCACATGATGGCATAAGCCTTCATGCGACAGTCCCTTACATACGAGTCCTTCACGGCCAGCAGCTCATAAAAAGCGGCTCGCCGTAAAAATCGCCATCCCCATCGCTCGCAGGTCAACCGGTGATCCTAATCAGGCAGTTCTTCTGGCTCGGATTCATGGCCATGGCTGCGCCTTCCCATACGCGGACGTACAGTGACATCATTGCAGCCTGGCTCCTCCTTACAGCGGCGGGACCGCGCCGGTTTTGCACCGGACTTCTCTATTGAGCTTACGCACCTGATTGCACTATGGAATTGTATGAATCCTTACAGGACTAACGTCGGGGCGACATACGTACGGGCCAGTAATTCCTGATTCAGGGCATAGAGGCCTTTGGCATCGCTGCCGAACATCTTGTATTTCTTGATCAAATCGTCGGCATTCTTTTCTTCTTCGCCCTGTTCCTTGACGAACCAGTCGAAGCACTGCATGGTCCGGTAATCGTGGACTTTATCGGCAGCCTGATAAATCTTGTTGATCAGCGACGTGACATACTGTTCATGAGCCAAGCCAGCTTTGAGGACCGCTTTGATGCTGTCAAAGTCGTTCTGCGGTTCGGCGATGGCCGAGAAGGTAACGCGTTCGCCGTTGTTATGCAGATATGTCCGCATGAGCATCGCGTGATCCCGTTCTTCCTGGGCCTGGACATCATACCAGTTGGCAAAGCCGTCGAGGCCATTGTCATAGAAATAGTTGGCAAAAGCTAAATACAAATATTCCGAATAGAATTCCTGATTGATCTGGGTATTGATTAATTCTTTTACTTTTGCATCGAGCATAACGGTACCTCCTTGAGATATGTCTCAAAACGTGTACAGAACTTCATCGGTTTTCTTGAACCGTCCTTATTATATCACATTTGACCCTATCAGGAATACTTCTTATTTGACTTTTTGCTCATCAATGGCATTCTTGATGCTCTTCAAGTCCTTGATATCGACTTCTTTCAGGAGCTGGCGGAACCGGGCCAGCTGTTTTTCGACTTCCGGTGACAATTTCGGGAATTTCGGGTTAATGGCCTTGAGTTCCTTGAGGACGATCTGGGCGACGACATAGCGCGTATACCACTTGTCATCAGCCGGGACGATGTACCAGGGAGCGTACTTCGTCGACGTGGCCGATAAGACTTCGCCGTAGACTTTCTGATAGCGGTTCCAATATTGCCGTTCCTCGATGTCAGACATGTCGAACTTCCAATTCTTCTGCTGAGTCAGGATGCGGTCGATGAGGCGTTTCTTCTGTTCATCTTTCGATAAATGGAGGAAGATCTTGACCATAGGGAAGCCATTTTCCGACAAGTACCGTTCCCAGTCGCATATCTGGCGGTAGCGCGTTTCCCAGATATCCTTGCGTACCAGTTTTTCCGGCATACCGTCGCTTTTGATGAGGTTGTGGATGCGGGCGACGACGACTTCTTCATAGTGCGAGCGGTTGAAGATGCCGATTTCACCCCGGCCGGGCAGGGCTTTATTGATGCGCCACATATAGTCGTGATCCAGTTCTTCCGAGCTCGGTTTCTTGAAGCTGTGCACTTTGACGCCAGCCGGATTGAGGTGGGCAAAGACGTGTTTGACCGTACCGTCTTTCCCGGCCGCATCCATGGCCTGCAGGACGATGATCAGGCCGTAGTGATTGTCGGCACAGAGCTTTTCCTGTAAATCCTGCATTTCGGAAATCGTCTGGTCCAGCAGTTCGCCTTTGACCTTCTTCTTGTCGATGTCCACATCGCAGGTCGTCGACCACTGGGTCAAATCGATTTTTTTGCCTTCTTCCGCTAAATATCGGGAAATATCCATAGTAAAAACTCCTTTCTCTATCTATAGTGCTTCTCACAAGACTGGCTGTGGGCCGCCTTTTCCCCAGCGGCTCCGCTTCCCGTTTTTATAGTTGATGTTGATGGACCCTATCTTGACTTTGCCATTGACAATGGAAAAAGCGTCCGTCGATACGTCACCAAAGAACATGGAAATGACGACGTCCCGGAAGTTCAAGATCTTGCCATCCTGAGCGAAAGAGCCGGAAATGCCCCGGAAGGGCAGCTGGTGATAGCGTCCCGGGCCGGACTGGAAATCACCGTAAATCGCCTTGGTGCCGGTCGTTTTATTTTCTTCCATGTGCAGATTCAAGTCGACGTTGCAGCGCAGGAAGAGGTCATGGGCCGCAATGCCGCCTTTGAGCTGGGAGCCGGTCATGTCCGCCGTATACGATTTATCGTCCAGGTTTACCTGTCCATGACCTTTCATGGAGCCGCCGAAGACGCCGGCCGTGACTTCGTTTATATCGAGCAGGCCCTGTTCATAATGGACCTGTCCTACGACATCCGTAAAGACCAGGGCCGTAATATCCAGACGGTCCATCTTCAAAGTGCCGTCGATGACCGGGGCATATAAAGGGCCGCGGATGTCGGCCGAAACTGTCGCCGGGTCGTCGATATCCAGGCCGGCCCCGAGAGAACGGGGATTGCAGTCGCTCAGCAAGAGCGACAGGTTATACTGCGGTGTTTCTTCTTTGAAATCCAGGCTGCCGCGGATGCGCAGGGACTTGGCATCGATCATGCCGGAAAAGTGACCGGCCCGCAAGTCGATTTTCGTCTTGCCTTTAGTATGGATGGCCGAAGAGAACTCGACATCGCCGATCTTGAAATAACGGCCTGGCGCTTCAGCTTCGATGACGCTCTGATGCAGGGCGACGTGGCAGTTAAAGGGGCGGTTGCTCTTAGGCCCTGTGACCTTGACCAAATCCTTCGGGCCGCTGCTGTGATGGTCACTGGCCTTCTTGATATGCTGTAACTCCATTTTATCATTAAAGATCAAATGAATATAGGCATTATTCAAAGTCACGTCTTCGACAGTCTGCGTACCGATATGACCGGTCAGGACATCGCTCAGTTTGACCGTAAACTGGCCTTCCGGTATCTGGACCAGCGTATCCCCATCTTCATCGTGCCATACCAGGCCCTCAAAGGACACGGTTCCGCCTGGCGTCGCCGTCAGGCGTTCCACCGTGACCGTACCGGGAAAGAGCTGGCGTTCTGCGACGACTTGGTTGAAGATATCCGCCGCTTTGTAGCTCATGTAGAAACAGAGTCCGTAAAGAACGGCGGCGGCGATCAAGGTAATCGCCCCCATGCGTTTCAGTTTTCGTTTATGTCGGACATACCATTTATTCCACATGTTCTCCCGTCTTCTTTGCACTCATATCACTGATTTTCCAGGTGTTCCCGTCTTTTACCATCGTCACCTGACCGTTGAAATACTGGACTTTGACCTTGGCACTGCCTGGGATACGGTCCCGCGCTTTCAAGGTGAAGGAAAAGGTCGTCTTATCGCTTCCGGAAGCGATTTTGCGGAGATTGGAAACGTCGCTGGACAAGGTGTTGGCGTAGCCCGGCGCGTAACCATCATAGCCGCCGACAGAATTCTGGAATTCCCCAGTCAGCATCTGGAAGGCATCTTGCAGGTCGTGATTGGAAATGGCCTTATGGTAAGCCAGGAAAGCCTGCTTCGCGCCATCTGTCTTTTCATCGGCCAGGCGGACGCTGATATATTCGACGGTCTGGCTGTTCTTGCTGACGGCAAAGCGCAGGATTCCCTGTTTCCCGTCATCGGTCTTAAAGGTATATTCATAATGAATCTGGGCACCGTATTCCGAGGCCTGGTAATCGTCACCATAGGCATTGACGACGTCATCCAAAGAGCTGCCCTGATGGATGCCCCGCTTGCTCTGAGCTGCCGGCGAGGAGGATGTCAGCATGATGACTTTATCGTCTTTGACGACGACATCCATATCGGTAAACTTATGATGAACGGCACCGTCTTTACTATCCGACGTGCTGAGTTCCCGGCCCAGGCCGTCTTTAGCTTCATCCCAGCTTTGGTCCAGGTAAACGCCGTTTAAAGAGAGTTCCGAATCAGCCGTCTTGACAAGCTGCGACGATACGGTACTCCCCTGGGCCGGTAGGGCTTTCTGTTCATGGGCGTACCAGATGCCGCCGGCAATGGCCACGACGAGGACGCAGGCCAGGGCGATGAAGAGATTGCGATGCTCCTGGAGCTGCGCTTTTAAAGGAACTTCTTTTTTCTCCCGCTGCGGCATAACTACAGGATGTACTGCCGGCCGGCTTTCAGGCTGCACTACCTTTTCCTCCTGCTGTACGGCTGTCCGATTGGTCAGATGACCGTATTGGGCTTGCAGAACCTGCAGCGGGGCCCCGCAGGACGGGCAGAATTTTGCCGACGGGTCGACGGGCTGGTGACATTGCGGGCACGTATGGACGGGTTTGCCGCAATGACTGCAAAAGGCCGCATCAGCCGCTACGGGACGGCCGCAATGAGGGCAGTATTTTTCATTTACTCCGTTTACATTTTGCGTTGACATTGCATTTTCATCGTTTTGATGATTGGCTTGGTTATCGCCTGTATCGTCAAAGTTAAATGATGTAAACATGTTTTCACCGCTCAATGTGCCAATCGACGCCAGGGAAGAAATGCCGAAGATGAAGAACAGGGCTGTCATGGGAACGGTACACATGAGGCGAAAGGCCTGATAGAAGGAAGTCCCCAGCCGTTCTTCCCGGCGATAGATGTAATGCTGGCAGAAAACAGGAATCATCCAGACCAGGACCAGGAGGACGGCATAGCCGATAAAGGTCCCATAGCCGCCGCGGGTCATGCCGAACATCAGCTGGGTCATACTATAGACGATATGGCCGACGACGGCAGCCGTACAAAGGGCGCTGACCAGCCAGCTGAGGATGACGTAGTAAATATAACGGCGGTATTGACTGATATAGTGCCAGCGCTTGCGATTCACATAAATAGTAGCGATGATACCTAAGATACAGAGAATCGCAGCCACAGTCCCATTGAAAATTTCCGCAATCAAGATCAACAATAGGTCTACGACAAAATAGCCCAGGAACATTTTGAGCAGATAAGCCAGAGCCCGCGTCTTATAGAGCAGGTAAATCATGATGACCAGAAGAGCCAGCGTGACCAGCGTATTGAGGCCGCTGAAAAAGGTCAGGACATCCATGGTCCGCCGTACCCCAGCAGGACCACCGAACAAGCCGATCATAGCCAGTCCCCGCAGGGCAATTTCAAATAAAACGCCCAGGACCGTCGTCACGACGCCAACATACATCATGGCGATAATAGCCGTGTACTTCTTATGCTCCGTCGGGAACCACTTGCCAAAATAGCCTAAAGAATCCATAGAAACACCTCCATAAAGATAAGGTAATTATAATTTTATGTTACACCTATTTGGCAAAAAGGAAAAGGACTTGTCGCATGTGCGACAAGCCCCTTTTCGAGTATTAAGTTTTCAGTTTGTAGTTTTTAGTTAAGGCTTTTAAATTTAAAACCATCTGCTAACGGCTAACAGCTAGCCGCTGACTGCTAAAAAAGGCGCTGTCTTCATGCGACAGTACCTTTTAGTGATTAATGGCTATTATATTTTGTCATGTCCAGTGTCCCCAGCTGTTTATCGATCATGATGGAGTTGGTGACGGAACCAGAAACGTTGACCATGGTCCGCATCATGTCGATGAGGGGATCGATGGCCAGTATCGGGCCGATGAGGCTGAACGACGAGGCCATGCCGACGCCGGACAGGCTGACTGAAGCGGCCATGGTCGCCGTACCGGGAATCCCGGCAATGCCCAGTGAGCCGATGGTGACGACGATGACGGTCATGACCAGCATGGTAATATCCAGCGGCGTCCCGGTCAGATGGCAGACGTAGACGATGAGCATAGCCGGGAAGACGCCGGCACAGCCCTGCATGCCGGCTGTCGTGCCAAAGCCGGCAACAAAGCTCGCCGTTCCCTGATTGACGCCGAGGCGGGTAACCAGGGTTTCAATGGTGACCGGCAGGCAGCCGGCGCTGGACCGGGACGTAAAGGCCAGGATGAGCAGGGCCACGCTTTTCTTCAAGTAGTGAATGGGATTGACACCATGCAGCATGACGGCCAGGATCTGAATGATGAACTGGACGATAAGGGCGACATACAGGGCGATGATGAAGATGCCCACGTCGAGGATGCTTGCCAGGCCTTTCTGGGCAATAGTGTTAGCCAGTAAGGCGATGACCGCCCAGGGCATGTAGTCCAAGATGAGCAGGGCCATGTTCATCATGGTCTTGTGCAGGCCATCGATGAGTTTATGCAAAAAGGCTTCCATATCGGGCTTATCTGCTTTGATCCACCAGATGGCCCGGCCAAAGACGGCACCGAAGATGACCATGCCGATGACGTTGTTCTTGACCATGGAATCGACGAGGTTTCCCGGAATGAGAGCCCGCAGGGTCGAAGCCACGCTGACGACATCCTTCGGTTTGGCCCTGGCAGCTTCACTGCTGATGGCACTGCCCGAACCGACATCGAAAAGGATACCGAAGACGATGCCGATGACGGCGGCAATAGCCGTCATGACCAAGGTCACCAGCAATGTCCGCTTGACCAGGCGGCTCATGGTCTTGCCAGAATCCATATTGATGACGACGTGGGCAATAGAAATGATGACCAGCGGAATGACGATCATCTTGATGAGGTCGATATAGCCATTGCCAAAGAGCTGGAACCAGTTCGTCGTTTCCTTGATGAAGACGACTTTCGTCGGATCATCAGGGAAGCCAGCCATCAGCTGCATGACCAGGCCCAATAAAGCGCCGGCCACCATGCCGACGCAGACGACGAGCGAGAAGCCCATCTTGCACTTATGATAGAGATAATGAATAAGTCCGAAGAGAACAGCCAGGACAGCTAAGAATAAGACTGTCCGCCAATCGCTGATCATCAGGAAGGACGTAAAAAATTGACTTTCCATACTGAATTCCCCCTAGTAATCAATAACCAATATACATTGATTTTCTTATTATACTAAATTGGTAGTCTTTTGCAAAGGACTTTTCTGCTGTTTTATTGATGAAAAAATAGGCTGTCGTATTAAGACAGCCTATTTTTTGAGTGTTAAGTTTGTAGTTTGCAGTGAATGGTTTTAAATTTAAAGCCATCTTCTACAAACTACAAACTCCGTACTACAAACGATAAAGAGAAAGGGACCATGCATGATGGCAGAAACATTCGTGCAACAGCTCCTACGAGCCACAAGCCACTAACCCTAATACCATTCGTTAATCCAGTTCTTTTCGGTCGGGAAGAGATCCTGCAGGGTTTGCAGAGCCTTTTCGTTTCCCTGGAGTTTTTCGTTGAAGGCCAGGTCGTTTACATCCATGACTCCGAAAGCCAGCAGGGCCAGGGTGCCGATGGGCATGGTGACGTCCGGTTGTTTATTTTCTTCTTGGGTTACTTTGGGTTTACCATTGTTTACAGTCAGGGTAAAGGTCCCGCAGTTCCAATCTGCCAGGGGATCTTCTGTATGGAAGGTGACGGTCCCGTCAGCTCGATAAGGCAGCTGTTCCAGCGCCCCTTTGACGTCGACGATACGGCCTGTCATGAAGGGCATCGTTTCATGGCCCTGTTTCCCGTCGGGATAGAAGCGGTAGGACTGGTCATGGATGCCTTCATTCCACTGAAAGGCGTCGCCCTGGGAACGGTGGTTGTACATGTAGCCTAAGAGGCCGCGCTTGCCTTTGCGGCAGGTGTAAACGAATTCACCGCTGATGATGGTCGGTTCTCCCAGCTGATAGAAGGCATAGCCAATGGGTTCATCGCCATCGAAGCAGACGGCGATATTGCCTTCGGCCAACTGGGCTTCGATATGGCTCCGCCAGCTCGCTTCATCGCGCAGGGCATAGCCTGACAGGCCTTTCGTATAACCTTCATAAATGGCAGCCAGGTAAGGCCACTGGTCCGGGCTGTTGACAAAGGCATAGCGCACGGTCCGGTCCGTCAGCGGCCGCAGGGCTTCCAGATTCATCGTCTCTTTCCACTGATGGCAGTAGAGTTCATAACCATAGGGCTGGTAAAAACCGGCCTTGCTGGGCATGAGGATGTGGATATAATGACCGCGGCGCTTCATTTCTTTTAGGGCTGCCGTCAGCAGTTTCCCACCGACGCCGCTGCGCCGAGCTGCCGGGTGCGTCGCCAAACCGACGATATACGACGTGTCTACGGCTTTGCCGCGCAGACAGAGGGTGTACGGGTTGAGATGGGTCAGGCAGGCCATATCGTCGCCCTCAAAGCCCATGAGGACGTTTTCAGGCTGATAGAAATGGTTGAAGTACCACTGGAAAAAAGGATCTTCCCGATGTTCAAAACAGTAGTCCCAAAGGCTTTCGACGAGGCCCCGGTCCGATTCAGCCGCTAAGCGGAAGTGCATAGAAAAGCCCCCTTATTTCTGACGCAGTGTGACGTCGTATTTTTCGACGAAGTGATCCGGATTGTACGATTCCTTGGAATGGCGCAGGCCGGGAATCCCCATATCTTCTTCACGGTTGATATACGTCGTATGCGGCCAGGCATGGACGACGAATTCATGATTGATGACCTGATAGAGGCCGCGGATCGTCGGATCGCTCTTTTCAAAGTGGATGATGGCCGTATCATCGTTGAGCATCTCACCGATAGAGAAAGCGACGATCTTATTGTACATGCGGATGGCACCGCCCGTCGGCTGGAGGACTTCCCAGTTATTGAAGACCGTTTCGATGGCATGGCGTTCGCCCAAGAGTTCATCATCTTCGTCACCGGCTTCGTGCTGGTCGTACCAGGATTTTTCCGCAGCCAGACATTCATCGAAGATGTCTTCCGTAATGGGGACGTATTCCCAGTTGCCGAAATACTGATTGCGGAAGTGATTGAGATTGTTTTTCTTCTGGCGGTATTTCTTGCCCGATAAGTTGATCAGGCTCTGGGTCAGATAGACGTATTCATAATTGTCCCGGTCCGGCGTGAAGTCATAACAGTCTTCACAGAGGGCCTTGATACGTTCGACAGCTTCTGGTGTAACGCCTTTCATCAAGAAAGGATAGCCATGTTCATCGAACCATTCGTGCATGCGCAGGACGCCTTTGACGAAACTGCCGTCTTTGCGGGCGAAGGGCGGGATCCAGAACTGTTTCTTGCCGCGGCCTGAGCGGATATAGAGGACATTGTCTTCTTCGGCCCACTGGATTTCATAGGGCTTCTGCCAGGCAAAGAGCGTCATGAAGGTAGCGTCGGCCTGTTCATATCTTTTCTGATGAAAATAGTCATCTATAAGTGGTTTATCTTCTAAGCGAAAGTCTCTGAATTCAATAATGGTAATCTCCCCCTAAAATATTTACACCTTAGATACATAAGGATTGTCTTGGATATAAAAACGCCAGGGAAAATATTTCCCATGTACGGCGTAATCAATATGGATACGCGGCGAAACGGCCACTGTAAACGGGACCTCTTCTTCGGGATGGGAAATATACAGGCAGGAAGACGTCAAATCTAAAGCGTTTTCCTCGCGCGTAATGGCCATGGCCTGACAGAGCTTGCCCGGTCCATTGGTCAGGTTCCTGCCGGCTTTCCTGGCCTTCCGCCGTGCGGCCATGAGGTCTGTCCCGCAGATGGGTTCGATGGCCCGTATGAGCACGGCCTGGCCTTCGCCTTCGGGACCGGCGACGACATTGAAGCAGCAGTACATGCCGTAAATCAAGTAAACATAGCTGATACCGCCGGCATGGAACATCGGTGCCGTCCGCTTGGTCAGGCCGCGGAAGCTGTGGGCCCCATCGTCGGGAAAGCCGTCATAAGAACCGCCATAGGCTTCGGTCTCGACGATACGGCCGCTGCAGATGCCCTGTGGCGTTTCATGGATGACATACTGGCCCAGCAGGCGTGGGGCCAGCAGGCTGGCATCGACACAAAACTCGTCAGCTCTCCATCTGCGGCCTATCATTCTTTCTTGCGGTAGCCTAAGGAATGGGAAATTTCATAGGCATACTGACTCATAGTAAACAACATCTTCTGGCGGATGGAATCATAAAAGCGCATAGACGGCCCGGCAATGGTCAACGAGGCGATGACCTGGCCTTCAAAATTGAAGATAGGCACAGACAGGGCGAACAGTCCATGCTCGCTTTCATCCTGGGTAATGGCATAGCCGTTATGACGGATCGTAGCAAACTCTTCTTCAGAAATATTGCCGTATTTTTCGATATAGCGCTGGCGTTCGTCATCGCTCGTCCAGGCCAGCAGCACCCGGCCGGCAGCACCCTTATAGAGGGGCAGCGATTCGCCGATGGGAATGACCCGGCGCAGGGAATGGGTACTTTCGACGTGGTCCAGGCAGATGCGGCAGTCGCCTTCGGCAATGTAAATACTGACCGTTTCGTTAAACAACTGCTGTAAACGCCGTAAATACGGCTTGGCCAGGGTGATGACGTTTTCCGTCCAATGAGACGAATAGCCCAGCGCCAGGGCCCGCGGCCCCAGGCGGTACTGCTTGGACGTATCGTTGCGGGTCAGATACTGGCGCCGTTCCAATGTGTTTACAATGCGGAAAGCCGTCGACGTATTCAGATGGGTATGCTCAGCGATTTCCTTCAAGGTCATGCCCGTATTACATTCGACGAAGAGGTCGAGGACGTCGAGGCTCTTTTCCAAGGATTTCAATAAACTGCTGTGATGCTCTTCTTTTACCAATGGCTCTCACCCTTCCTTGGAATTACGATTTAACTTTCATGCCGATTTCCAGCGAATCCGGCGGGTCAGCGACGACGATATCCCCCTCGTCGAGACCATCGAGGATGACGACGCGGCCGTCTTCTTCATCGCCAGTCAGGACAGAACGGGCATCAGCCAGGCCGCTGTCATTGACAATGTAAACGAAGTCACCGCTGTCCTTTGTGCGGACTGCCGTCTTGGGGACGGTAATCTGGGAGACTTCTTTCGGCGTGGCAATGCGGACGTGATAGAATTCACCGGGAACGAACAGGCTCTTGGCGTTATTGAATGTGACCTTGGCCATATAAGAGCCAGTGGACGGATCTTTTTCCGTTGCCAGATAGGTCAGTTCCCCCGTCTCGGTTTCGCCCGAAGCGGCGATGATGGATACTTGCAGGCTGCCGTCTTTTTTGGCATCCTGTAAAGCCTGGATATACATTTCAGGGATGGCAAAGGTAGCAACCAAAGGAGACATCTGCTGAATCGTAGCCAGGACATTGCCGGCAACGGCAACGGACGGATTATCGGCTACAGCCGTGACCCGGCCGTCAAGAGGCGAATAAATCGTCGTATTCCCCATCATATCGCGGGCAGCCTGGACGGCCTGCTGCAGCTGGGCGATCTTTTCGTGGTCCACAGCCGGAGCTTCCTGGACCTGGACGGTCTGCGTCGTTTCACCTTGAGAAGATCCAGAAGAACTGCCGGAATCAGCCATCATCTGGTTGTATTCAACTTTCGATAAGGCCCCCATATTATACCAGGCCTTCAATTCAGCACGGTGACCGCTGTTGTCGCCGCCACCACCGCCGCCACTGCTGGCAGCCGGTACGGTAACGGTCTTGTACGTCGGCGTCGATGCCGAAGAAGCAGCTACCAGTTCCGCTTCGGCCTGATTGACACTCTGCTGATACGGTGCCGAATCGACTTGGACGACGACTTCACCGGCTTTGACTTCCTGGCCTACGGCCAGCGGTGTCGATACGAGTTTCCCCGATAACTTCGGCACGATATTGGTCATATGTAAGGCCGTAATGTTGGCATCCAGGGTCAGGGCCACAGGGTGGTCCGACTTGGAAACCGTTTCAGTTTTGGTAGACACGCTGTTGCCGCAGCCCGAAAGGACTGATACAGCCAAGGCAGCCGTACAGGCCAGGACGGCCCATTTCTTTAATTTCACGATATCCCCTCTTCACGCAGGTTAAAAAAACGTGTAATACAAGGTAACCAGTATGACCCCGGGCAGGCCGAACAGGCCGATGATGAGGCCTGTACCGACCGTAATCGGAACGTGCTGGAAACCAAAAAGATAGCCAAAATGGTTGACGCCGTACAGGACGATGAGCCCGACGACGACGTTGACCACTAAATGGCGCATAGGCGCCAAGATGAGCTTATGCACTAAGAACAGGACGAAAATGCCTGCGGCTATCCATAAATATTCCATAATCCCCTCACATTTCCTGCCGATTGGCAACAGCACCAGCCAGGGTTGCTTCATCAGCATACTCAATGTCGCCGCCCATGGGAAGGCCGCGGGCAATGCGGGTCACTCGGATGCCGGCCGTCTTGATGAGGCGGGCCAGATATAAAGCCGTAGCTTCGCCTTCCACGTCGGGATCCGTCGCCAGGATGACTTCCTTGACCGTCGTATTGCCCAGGCGCTGCAGGAGCTCGCGGATGCGCAGGTCTTCGACATTGACGCCATCCAGGGGTGACAAGGCACCGTGCAGGACGTGGTACAGTCCATGATAATCGCCGCTGCGTTCAATGGCCTGGACATCCTGCGGCGTTTCGACGACGCAGATGGTCGAGCGGTCGCGGCTGATGTCACTGCAAATCGGGCACGGGTCCTGGGACGACAAGTTGAAGCAGACCGAGCAAAAATGCATATTCTGCTTGGCATCGCGGATGGCATCGACGAATTCATCGACACGGCTGTTGGGCTGTTGAACGATATAATAGGCCAGCTTGCGGGCCGTCTTGACGCCGATGCCGGGAAGGCGGCGGAACTGCTCGGTCAGCTTATCTAATGGCGTATCCATTAAAACATGCCCGGCAGGTGCATCCCGCCCGTGATTTTGCTCATTTCCTGAGCCATCATGTCGTCGACTTTCTTGTTGGCTTCATTGACGGCTGCGACCATGAGGTCTTCCAGCATTTCTGCATCTTCCGGGTCGATGATGCTCGGGTCGATGTGGACGCTTTCGACATTCTTTTCACCATTCATGACGATAGTCAGGACGCCGCCGCCGACGGTAGCTTCGACGGTGCGCTTCTTCAAATCATCCTGGAGTTTCTTCATTTCCTTCTGCATTTTCTGTACTTTCTTCATCATACCTTGCATATTTCCACCAAACATGTGCGTTTCCTCCTAATTTTCGTGTAAACTTATTTTTTATTTTCTATATATATATTACAGTCTCCTACGTTTTTAAGCAATGGTTCCAGGGCGGCTCTTTCCGCTTCATCCATATCGTCTAACGAAGCCGGCTGCCACGCCGTTTCATCGCCTGGCCCTCTGGCTTCCTGAGCCGGCGCAGGAGCTGGAATATCTTCGGTTTGTACTGGAGCTTTTTCTACGGCCTTTACGGGGGGCAATTCACTCTTTTTTTTTTCGTATCCCGAAAGTTCCGCATCACCTTCCAAAAAGCCCTGCATGTGGTACGTGCCGCCCAGTATCTGAGATAAAGCGGCATCGGTGAATTTGAAGTAATCTTCCCGATTGGCCCGTTTCACCATGAAGGCCGTCTTAAAGGCGACGATGACCTGGCCTTCGCCGATGTAAACGACGCGGCCATTGCGGATACAGGACAAGACGGCTTTCTTCTTTTCCTTGTCGAGAATGGCACACATCTTTTTCCAGACGTCCTGGTAGGCTGCCGACTCGACGGGGGGCCGTGCTGCCTGAACAGGCGGCGTTGCCGGCGCTTTGTTGTCGGCCGGAGCCGCGGTCTTTACGACAGGTGCCGCCGGGGCTGGAACTGCGGGCTCAACGGGGCGCACCGGCTGAGGGACTGGCGCTGCCGCTTCCCGGGCTGCCGGACGGACGGCCGGAGCCGGTTCGGGAGGGGTAAACTCATCTTCCGGGAAGGGGACCGCTTCTTCCGGACCATAAGCCCCGCTGTAATCGTCTTCTTCCGGTACGGGGATGACGTCCGGCTTTGTGGCAGCCGCCGTCTTGGCTTTTCTCCCCGAAGCCTGGGGAGCCACAGCCGATATACTGACGGCAGGCGGCTGGGTCAGCTGCCGCGCTGCCATGAGCAGGCCCATTTCCACGGCAATGCGCGGAACCGGCGACGTCTTGGCCGTCAATAAGGCCTGCTGCAAAATCGCCAGGACCTGAAAAACACTATCTGCCGTCCATTCGCCGGCCTGCCTGCGAAGTTCATCGAGGCAGTCATCATAAGCTGAAAGAGTATCCAACGAAGGCGCAGCCTGACAGAGCATGACAGCCCGCAGATGGGCCAGCAATTCCGTCAGGATGACCCGCGGCTCCTTGCCCATGTGGATGACGTCATCGACAGCCTTGATGATGACATCGCCTTTCCCATCGAAAATAGCCTGGGTCAGGGAAAACAGCCAGTCTTTGCCGATGAGGCCGAGTAAATCGCGGACGACGCCTTCGTCGATAGTGCCGCTCGTGTTGCTGACGCACTGGTCGAGCATACTCAGGGCATCGCGCATGCCGCCGTCGGCCTGGACGGCCAGGATATGAGCCGCACCCTTGGTCAGGTCGATCTGTTCCTGACCGGCCACGTATAGCAGGCGCTTGGCAATATCGTCGCTGGTAATGCGCCGGAACTCATAACGCTGACACCGCGACAGGATGGTCATGGGAATCCGTTCCGGTTCGGTCGTCGCCAGGATGAAGATGACATGGGCCGGCGGTTCTTCCAAGGTCTTCAGCAGGGCATTGAAAGCTTCGGTCGTCAGCATGTGCACTTCATCGATGATATAAATTTTCTTATGCCCTTCGGCAGGCATGAATTTAATCGTTTCCCGCAGGGTCCGGATATCCTCGATGCTGCGGTTGGAAGCGGCGTCGATTTCGACGACATCCAGGGATTCGCCGCTCATGATGTGGCGGCAGACTTCACATTCGTTGCACGGGTGGGACGTCGGCCCGTGGACACAGTTCATGGCCCGGGCAAAAATTTTAGCCGTGCTCGTCTTGCCCGTCCCGCGGGGGCCGGAGAATAAGTAAGCATGGGCTACTTTGTCCGTATCTATCGCTTTTTGCAGGGTTTCCGTAATGTGGGACTGGCCGACGACATCTTCAAAATTCCTGGGCCTCCACTTACGGTATAACGCAATATATGCCATGAGTCCTTTTCCTTCCGTATACGAAAAAAAGCAGCTAACCGCTGCTTTTACCAACTGAAAAGTACTCGTGTATGATAACCCGCCAGGTTTCCTCGTGGCACATGGAAATGTCTACTTATTGCTGCTTCCTCTCGGACCTGACAAGGTTCATAGATTCCCATTGCACAAGCCCCGGCGGATTACCACGCACCAGTACTCTTATTAAGTTAGCTATATTATTATAGCGTGAAAAACGAAGTTTGGCAAGGAAAATTTCCCTTTTTGAGAGAATTTAGTGGTTAGGGGCTAGGAGCTAGGGGGGTAGTGGTTAGTAGTTAGTGGTTAGTAGTTAGTGGTTCGTGGTTAGTGGCTTGTAGGGGGCTCCACGTGCGAACCCCTACAGAAAAAAAGGACCCCTCGCACGAAAGCTTCTACCATCATGCGAGGGGCTTTTTTGGTCAAAAACAACCTCTCAGACCGCCTTCGGCGGCCAGCTCCCCTATAAGGGGAGCCGCTAGCCACGAACAACTAGCCACGAGCCACTATCTTAGTGATTCTGCCAGATATCTACGCGGCGGTTGTCAGCGCGGCCCTGGTCGGTGTCGTTGGTGCTGACGGGATCTGTCTTGCCTTTGTAGTCGAGCTGCATCTGTGTTGCCGGGATGCCCTGGCTTTCAGCATAGGCTGCAACGTTGTCTACGCGGCGTTTCGAGAGGTCATCGTTGTAAGCATCGCTGCCTTTAGCATCGGTGTTGCCGACGAGTTTGAACGTATCGTTCGTGTTTGCTTTAGCAACCTGGACGAAGTGGTCCATCTTAGCGCGTTCGGAAGGAAGCGGCTGGTCTTCGTCGAAGCCGAAGTGAACGCTTTCAACGTAGTAGTCGTTCTTCTGGACCGGCGTTTCAACGACCGGTGCCGGAGTCGGTTCCGGCGTGTAAACCGGTTCCGGAGCCGGAGCTTCTTTGTGGCCGCCGCCGAAGCGATAGGAGAGGCCAGCGATGAAGCCTTTGTAGGAGATGTTAGCGTCGTCTTTCAATGCACCGAGGGTGTTGTCGCCTTCATCAGCCAATTTGGTGTTCAAGTAACGATAGCCAGCGCTGATGTCGAGGTCCGGTGTGATGCTGTAGCCGAGGCCAGCTTCCCACATGGTCGTCTTCTTGGTACCGACAGCGCCTTTAGCGTAGAAGTCGAGGTTCTTAGCCAGCGGAGCTTTGGCGATCAAGCCGATCTGAGCGACGTTGTTGGTGTCGTTAGCATCGCCACCGAGATCGTTTTTAATGCGGTTCCAGCCGGCGTAAGCGGCGAAGTTCTTGTTGATGGAGTAAACGAGGTTTACTTCGTGTTCATCGCCATCGGTCTTGTAAGACTTGTTGTTGTCGCTCTTCGTCTTCAAGCCGTAGTAGTTATACTGCAAAGCCCATTTGTCGGAAAGGCCGTAGCCGAGGCCGCCCTGGAAGTCCCATTTGGAATCAGTGTCTTCCTGACCACCTTTCCATTCGTCTTTGGCCCAGTTGCTGGAATCAACCGAAGCTTTCGGGTTCCAAGCGCCTAAATCGAGCTGCCACTGTCCCTGGTTCCACTGCGTCTGCGGCGTAGCGAAAGCAAAGGAAGTAGCGCAGGCTGCCATGACTGCAGCCAGTACTAAAGATTTCTTTTTCATCATAATCCCAGCTTCCTATTGATATTTAATAGTGCCACCTATGACATTATTATGTTCTAGTATACCATATCTTTGTCACAAGTGCGTCACACTATTTCATGATTTTTAGTCATATCAGGACTATTCCCCATACTTTTATGATTATTCCCGGCCGACGTAAGAAATGATGGCGTCCAGGATATGCGGCAATTTCCGGCTCACACTGTCGATATGGACGCGTTCCGTCCCTTCGTGCAGGTCCTTACCCCATGGGCCCAGGAGGAGGAAGGGAATCTGTAATTTTTTCAGACTGTCCAAGTCGAAGGGATAGGCCTTGCCCCAGAGGAGCAGGTTCTTTTCGACCATACTTTCATCGAAATCGGGGTCGACGCAGCAGTAGCTGCAATCGGAAACACCGTTGAAATAGCGGTCGAAGCGGACATCCATCAGAGTCGGGATTTTTTCCAGCAGGTCCGTAAAGGCCGGCGTCGGGAACGACAGGCTGTCAGCCGCCGGATAACAGGGCGGCGCAAAGGCGACGACGGCCATGGGCGCCGTCATGCCTGTGAAATCGAGGATCTGCTCCAAGAGATGTATCGTCTCTTCGACATAAGTACTGCTGCCTTCCTGCAAGGCGACGAAAGAAGCCTGTTTGGCCGCTTCATAGAAGACGTCGAAACCGGGATAAGCCGAAGCCTGCTGCAAGAGCTCATCGGCACTGCAGACGGAAACAGGCAAATCACTGCCCATGGTCTGCTGCAGGTCGTGGACAGCCCGCCGCGTTTCTTCCAGCAGGACGTACATGACGTCATCGGGCGTCTTGTCGTAAGTCAGCAGATTCAGGGCCGCTGCCACCCGCTGAGGCAGGGTCACGTCATAGCGTTCCTTGCGGTCCCGCAGATAGACCCAGGCAGGCGGCGGCGTCTGTTCGCCATCACAGCAGTCAGTCAGGTCCGGACTGCCTTCCGTCGCCGCGATGAGGTGGGCCAGGATGCCCACGGGATTGATGCCCTTATCATAGCAGCCGATGTGGACAGGCTTGCCCTGGACCAGGACGACAGGCTGTATCTTGCCGACCGAACCGGTATAGGCGACGAGCTTGCCCTGCTCCTTATGGTTCGGTTCGCTGTCGATGAGGATGTCATAGGTCAAATCATAAGAAGAACGCAGTTCATTGAGCAAGGTAATGGCCGTCCGCATGCCGGCCGAATACGTTTCTTCATCGGGCAGGGATAAGTAAATCAAGCTGGCCTGTCCCGGCTGGAAGGCATAGTCCTCAAAGACGGCTAGTTGCGCGGCCGCACCGCCCTTCATGTCACAGGCACCGCGGCCAAAGAGCCATTCGCCGCTTTCCCAGTCACGGCGCACTTCCTCACTGAGCGGCGCCCGTTCCAGCGCCTTGTAGAGCCCTTGCGGGTCAAAAGCCTGGTCCCGCAGATAGCCATAGGACTCGACATCGACGACATCGTGATGATTCATGAAAATGACCGTATGGGCCGTACTGCCGCGGACGAGGCCGTAGACGACAGACCGCTGGCAGTTATCGTCGGGCACATGGATGAGGCCGCTGACGACGCCGTCGAGGTGAGAGAAGAACTGCTGCAGATAGCCTTCCATCTGCCTTTCCTTGAGCGTGTTCGTTTCACTGTCAATATGAATCATATCCTGTAAAATTTCCATAATCCGCGCTGCTCGTGCCATAGAGACACCCCCTTATTTAAATATCCATTTTTTACGCGATACATAATTCCAAACGGTGACGATGGCACTAGCCATGATTTTCGACACCATCGGATTCAGGCCTAAAATAGCCGGCGATGTGAACAGCCACATGAGCAGGAGATTCCAGCCCAGGCCAATGGCACTGACCAGGAAGACCAGGGACACTTCCGTCCCGCGATGATAGCGGCTGCCGCTGTCGAAGACGAAGCGGTTGCAGAGGATGTAGTGATACAGCGTCGACGTGGCAAAGGCCAGGGTCGTCGCCGCCAGAACAGTCTGGGTCTGCATGGAAAAGACAGCACTGGCTGACAACAGCCTGAAGAAAATATAAAAGAGCGTCCATTCCAATAAAGCCGCTGAGCCGCCGACGAGGAGATACATGAAGATCTTCATGTACTCGTTGTTGGTATAATCAAAGCCAAAAATCTGCTTTCGTTTCATGGTGTTCCTTCCTTTTCTGTTTTCGTATCCATTATACGGCACTTGCCAGGGAATTACCACACACTGCCGCTTTTTCTTGCATTTTCTAAAAAGACAATAGATATATATACGAAAATATGATAAAATATATAGTAATTGGTAATACGAAATATTTTTAGAAGGAAGGCAGATATCCTGTGGATTACACGAGATGCATCAATTTTTTGCTAACCATTTCACAACACGAAGTCTTTTTGATTTTCTCCGAGAACTTGTCGGAATTCGGCATCACGCCCGGCCAGTACGGCGTCTTAGCCTGTCTCTGGAAACATGAAACACTGACGCCGAAGGAAATCGCCAACATCCTGCGCGTCGAAAACTCCACCATTTCCGGCGTCCTCGACCGCATGCAGAAACGCGGCCTCATCGACCGCATCCTCGACCCCAACAACCGCCGCAGCATCCGCGTCAAACCGACGGCTGCCGGCATGGCCATCAAAGAACCGGTCCAGAAACGCATCGAAGAACTGAATGACATGGTCTTCAAAGAATTCACACCCCAAGAACGGGAAGAAGTGTTGAACCTGCTCACCCGTATCGGCAAAGTCTGTGCCGATGATTTGAAAGAAGGGAAATGAAAAAGGGGCTGTCGCACGTGCGACAGCCCCTTTTGAGTTTTAAGTTTGTAGTTTGTAGTTTTTAGTGAAGGTTTTTAAATTTAAAGTCCCTATCTACAAACTCTATACTAAAAACTATAAAGCAAAAGGGACCGCGCATGATGACATATACCTTCATGCGCTAGTCCCACCAAATTATACAATACCAGTTAACATGTAGAAGAATACGCCGAAGAAGGCGACGACTACTTTCAAGAGGGTAATGGCGAACATATCCTTATAGGCTTCGCGATGAGTCAGGCCGCAGATAGCCAGGGTCGTGATGACAGCTCCGTTATGGGGCAGGCTGTCCATACCGCCGGAAGCCATGGCCGCGATACGGTGGACGACTTCAGCCGGGATGCCGACGGCAGCCGTTTCAGCCAGGAAGTGCTGGCCAAAGATATCGAGGGCGATACTCAGACCACCGGAAGCGGAACCGGTGATACCAGCCAGGATGTTGACCATCAAGGCGACGTTGAACAGCGGCATGCCCTGACCGATACCGAGGAGGGCATCAGCGACTTCCAGGAAGCCCGGCAAGGACGAAATGACGTTGCCGTAGCCAACTTCCGATGCCGTGTTCATGATAGCCAGCAGAGAACCTAAAGCGCCGGCATTGAGAGCGGCTTTGACGCTGGTGTTCTTGGACATGAACTTGCGGCCCGTTGCAGCGGCGATGATGATAGCCGCCAAGAGGCCGAGGACCAGGGCCCAGATAGCGACGACGTTGTGGACGCCTTTGGCCAGGAGAGGCACATTCATGGCGCGGAACGGTTCCAGTAAGGCATCATCCCACTGGAAAATCATGGAGAAGTAGAAGTTCAAGACCAGGACGACGATGAGCGGGATGATGGACAACTGCCAGGGCGGAAGAGAAGCTTCCGGATCGATGACCGTTTCATTGAGGGTATGGTTGCCATAGCCTTCGCCGGAACGGGCCATCTGTTTGCGGCGGAATTCAAGATAAATGAAGCAGAGGATAATCAGCAAGGTACCGCAAATCAAGCCTAAGATAGGAGCGGCAAAAGTCGTAGTTCCCAGATAAATCGTCGGGATGATGTTCTGGATCTGCGGCGAACCAGGATAGCAGTCCATGGTAGCCGTGAAGACACCGGCGACGAAGCAGGCCGGAATCAGGCGTTTAGGAATATCGGCTTCGCGGAACAGTGCAGCAGCGAAGGGATAGACGGCGAAAGCACAGACGAACATGGAAATACCACCATAACAGAGGATCATGCAGGCGAAGACGACGGCGAAGACAGCCTTATCTTTCCCGATGATCTTGATGGTTTCCATGGCAATACTGCGGGCCATGCCCGTTTCTTCCATGACCTTGCCGAAGACGGCACCGAGGAGGAAGACCGGGAAGAAGGACTTAATGTAGGTAACGGCCTTAGCCATGAACAGTTCCGTATACCCCGGTAAAATCGGCAGCCCCGAAAAGCTGGCGGCAAAGAGGGCGAAAATCGGTGCGAAGAGAATGACCGAGAATCCGCGATAAGCAAATGTTACGAGCAAAAATAAACTTAGGACGATTGCAACAATATCCATATACGTGTTCTCCTTTTCTTTTGGTTTCCGAATGACTCATTTCGTATCTTCATCATACGTGAGAACCAATGAGAATAAAAGACAACGCCCTAAGACAACCTTTGCGCTTTTTGCCCGTTTTGGAAATTCCATGAATGCAAAAGGACTTGCCGCACATGCGACAAGTCCCTTTTGAGTGGTTAGTGGCTAGTTGTTAGTGGCTAGCGGATGGTTAAAAATTTAAAAACTGGGATTATTTCAGTTTAGCAGCGACGTCTTTGGTGATGTCCTGGGACTGGCCGATGACGACGGAGCCCGAGAGGACGACGTAGTCCAGGCCTTTTTCTTTCTGGACGGCCTGGGTCTTAGCGAGGATATCCTTTTCCAAGGGCGAGAACAGGGCAATGCGCTGCTGGTTCAGTTTCGTATTGTATTTCTGTACCAGTGCCTGCTGCGCGTTTTTATCGCTGGTCTTTTTCAATTCTTTCTGGAAATCCTGCTGAGCCGATTTGACATCGGACTGCCAAGTAGCCATGGTCTTCGCGTACTGCGGATGCTGCTGCAAGAGGGCACCGGCATTGATCGTGCCCAGGCCCGATGCGAAAGAAGCGCCGGCAGCGCTGAAGGTCAGCATAGCTGCGGCTACGGTGGTCATCATCATTTTACGTAATTTCATAGTGGTTTTCCTCCTAATTATTCTTCTACGCCTGTCAGTTCCAGACATTCCTTGCGGACGCCGTCTTCACAAGAGCGCATGGCTAAAATCGTCTTTTCAAAGAGGTCGTTCAGGTCCCATCCCAGGGTTTCTGCCCCCTGCTTGATGACGTCCCGTGAACAGCCGGCAGCGAAGCGCTTGTCTTTGAATTTCTTCTTGAGACTCTTCACTTCCATGTCTTTCGTGCTCTTAGACGGACGCATTTTGGCAGCCGCCCAGATGAGCCCGGTCAATTCGTCGGCAGCATAGAGGACTTTTTCCATCAAGTGCTCCGGTGCGACATCGACACAGATGCCATAGCCATGGCAGACGACGGCATGGATAAAGGCATCGTCGGCGTCGATTTCAGCCAGTAATTCCGGTGCCTTTTTACAGTGCTGATCCGGATATTTTTCAAAATCCACATCGTGGAGCAGGCCGACGAGTCCCCAGAAATCGACGTCATCGCCATAGCCCAGTTCCTGGGCATACCAGCGCATGACGCCTTCGACGGTCAGGGCATGCATGATGTGAAAAGGCTCCTGATTATATTTCTGCAATAAAGCCAATGCTTGTGAGCGTTCCATGTCTTTATCTCCCCCTAGCAAATCTCGATTTACCCCATTATAGCATAAAAAACGGGCCTGACTAGTCTTTTTTCACGAAAGCGCCTGTATCGGTCATCAACGAGGCCAGGCGGTTCATGCGGAAGTCTTCGACGACCTGGATGAAAGGCCGGTAATGGATGGGATTTTCGGCAAACCCGAAGAGATGGGACGGGCAGTCGCAATCGGTACAGCCAAAGCCCTCGATATGCCAGTCTGCCACGACATCGACGGCCCGGGCCAGGTCGTGCTCCAGGTCATCCGCCGTCCGGACGGGCAGGGCGGCGACGACGTCGGCTTCCTGGCGCAGGTAGTCGATGTGCCAGTGCATCTTCTTGCGCTTGCGGCTGTGACGGGCCAGACGGGCAGCCAGGTTCTTCCGGGCCGACCCGGTATAGACGTAATAGCCGGCAGGAAAAGGGAACTCCCCTTTCGAACCGATGGCGATATCCTTCGCATCTGCCAGGTGAAGGATGAATAAATAATCACCGCTGTCATGGTTTTCCCGTTCCAGGATGGCCTGGGGATAGGTCAGGACGCCGGCTACGCCGGGCCTTGAAAACGAGCCATCCCAGTGCAGGGCTAGGGCCTTCCAGTCCAAGTGCGGCGCCGCTTCATAAAAGGCCTGGGCAAAGGCCGGATCCGTATGGTAGTCCGGCAGGAACCAGCGGGCCCGATTCCAGTGGACCAGGAACAAGACGCCCGTGTGGATGCCCTGGCGGCTCATGGCAGCTAATTCCAAGATATGTTTGCGGCCCCGTTCGGTGACGGCATCGGGAAACATGGCGCCGTCGCGGCTAAAGAGGGTACACGATTTGACTTCGACGAAAAAGCGCTCTTCGCCCCGGCCCAGGAGCAGGTCGAAACGGCTGTCGCCGACGGTGATTTCCCGGCGGATGAGGTCCCAGTCTTCCCAGCCCGGGATGAGGTGTTCCTGGACCAGCCAGGCTGCCGTATCATTATTGTACTGTGTATCGAGCAGGATAGGCACGCCATCGCGCTCGATACCGACGACATCGTAAGCCGTCCGGCGCTTGGGATTGGCTGCCGGCCGGACATAGACCGTCACGCCGGGAAAGAGCAGTTCCCACATGCGCCCGGGATTGGGCATATGACAAGTCACGACATCGCCATCGAGAGAAACATGGGCGATGAAGCGGTTCGGCCTGTCGACAAAGGCCCCTTTGCGAATAGAAAACATTTCCATAGGATACTCCTGTCTGTGAAAAAGGGCTTGTCGCACGGCGACAAGCCCTTTTTAGTGGTTAGGGTTTCGTATTTTACAGTGTAGGGGTCGCCACGTGGGCGCCCCGTCATGGAATCGGGATGATTCTCCACGTGCGAGCCCCTACGGGCGGCAAACGGCGGCCTGCGAATGCATGTATGACATTATCGCCATCATTCCGGGCGGGCCACCCCACGTGGGCGCCCCTACGCTTCCAGCCATTCGCCGGTGAAGGTGACGGCTGCCGGGCCGGTCATGTAGACGTTGCCGTCTTGTTCGTTGTATTCGATGTGCAGCGTGCCCAGGTAGAGCTGGACGTCGACGCTGCGGCCGGTGAAGCCGTTCAGGAAGGAGCCGACGGCGCAGGCGCAGGAGCCGGTACCGCAGGCCAGGGTGGCGCCGGCACCGCGTTCCCACGTGTGGACTTTGATGGTGTGGTCGTCGATGACCTGGACAAAGTTCATGTTGGTCTTGCGCGGGAAAGCCTTATAGGTTTCAAATTTCGGGCCTAATTCGTGGAGATCGACGGCGTCGACGTCTTTGACATAGGTCATGGTATGGGGGACGCCCATGAGCAGGCTGGTGATGTTATAGGTCTTACCGTCGATTTCGATGGGTTCATCGATGACCGGGCCGGACGGGCCTTCCATGGGGATCTGGGCGCGGTCCGTGAAGGGCTTGCCCATGTTGATGGTGACCAGGCTGACCTTGCCGTCGTCGCCGACCGTGACTTTCGGCTTCATGATGCCTGCCAGGGTTTCAACGGCGAATTCTTTCTTGTCGATGATGCCGTTGTCGTAGACGTATTTGGCAAAGCAGCGGATGCCGTTGCCGCACATTTCCGCTTCACTGCCATCGGCATTGATGATGCGCATGCGGACGTCGGCTTTATCGCTCGGCACGATGACGATGATGCCATCGGCACCGATGCCCGTATGGGGAGCGCACATCTTGACGGCCAGCTGGGAAAAATCCTTGTCCGCGCCGTTTTTATCTTCCAAAAAGACGAAGTCATTGCCTAAGCCGTGCATTTTTACGAATTTCATAGTTAAACCCTCCGTGAAAAAATATCTATACTACTATCATTGCTTACTTGAATCCTTACAGTTGTTATTATACAATAGCGGAAAGTGGCAAATATATGTAGATAATGCTCTTTATATTGCAAATCCTGCTATAAGATAAGGTGTGAGGTGACACAGGTATGGCGCAAAAGACGGGTTATTTAGCGGAAAAATTAAAACTCTTCCATCTATCGGATAAGCGGCAGTGGACCTGCCCCTATCATTACCACGACTTCGACAAGATCACCCTCTTTTTCCGGGGCCACGTATCGTATGACGTCGAAGGGACGGCCTATGACTTGCAGCCTTTCGACATCGTCGTCATCCCGGCCGGCCGCATCCACCGCCCTATCATCTATGGCGATGATGTCTACGAACGCATCATCGCTTATATTTCCCCGGCTTATCTGCAAGGCTATGAACGCCGCGGCTGCCCGGCCGGCCAGATATTCACGGCGCCCAAGGCTCCCGTCCTGCGCCAGCCCCAGGAAGCGGACAACTTGTACAATGTATCGTGCCGCCTGCGCCGGGCCTGGTCGGACACGGGACCGGAAAGCCCGCTCTTACAGGAAACGCTGTTTACGGAGTTCATGATCCACCTGACCCGGGCCCTGCAGAAAGACAAGCTCCGTATCGTCCAAAAGGGCCATCAGAACGAGAAGATACGCCGCATCCTGGCTTACATCGAAGCCAACCTGAGCGGCGACCTGTCCATTCCCAGCCTGGCCGCCGCCTTTTTCATGAGCCCGGACTACTTGATGCACCTCTTCAAGGCCGAAACGGGCATGACCGCCGCCCGCTACATTACGACGAAACGGCTGCAAAAAGCCCGCCACCTCATGCAGGAGGGGCGGGCTTTGACGGAAATCTGCTATGACTGCGGATTCACGACGTATTCAACATTCTACAGGGCCTGGAAAAACCACTATCACACGTCACCGAAAGAAGGCATCCGCGCCTTCCCCGATACTTTCGACGAATAATCAGCGGTTCCGGTTGTAATTGATGAGGCAGCCGGCTTTGACGATTTTCTTTTCATCGTCCGTCATGGGCGCGATATACAGCGACAATTCACGCAGGTCCTTGCCGACGACATAGGCCTTGATGGCTTTCATGTCGCCGTCGAGGGCTTTTTTGACGTCCGGCACGTAGATGTAATCACCGATTTCAAAGTCCGGTTGGCCTTCCATCTGGAAAGGCAGCATGCCCCAGTTGATGACATTGGAACGATAGCGCTTGGTCGCGTATTCCTGGCAGATATTGGCCAGGCCGCCGAGGACGCGCTGGCAGCTGGCAGCCTGTTCGCGGGCCGAGCCGTCGCCGGGCTTGATGCAGTAGATCATGCTGCCGATTTCCACGTCTTTCATGGAAACGTCGCCAAAGTGAGCGCGCAGGACGGCAAAGACGTCTTTCAGAGCCGGGTCGACGCCAGCCGGGCAGTCGCCGGCCAGGCGGGCCCGTTCGACTTTGTCTACGGCTTTGGCCCGGCCTACGTATTCCGGATCGCGGCGGGACAAGGTGAATTCAGCCAGGCCCAGGGGATTGGAGCGGTACGACGACGTTTCGCCAGACGGGATGAGTTCGTCTGTCGTCGTGACCGGGTCCATGATCTTCGAGCAGACCTTGAGCAAAACCGAATCGGCCAGAGGTTCCATATCCGGCCAATCCTTGATGTTCGGACCATAGACCAGGGAAGCGCCTTCGTCGGCCTGGCCGAAGCCCTGATAGACGCGGGTAGCGTAGGGCTGGTCGTCGTAATCATAGGGCGTTTCGACATAGTCGTCCATATAGCCTTCGGCCGACGTCAGGACGCCGCCGTTGGCTGCTGTCGCAGCGATGGAACGGGCATCCATGAGGGCTACCGAAGCGAACTGGCCATTGCCCGGCTTCGAGCCTTCGCGGTTCGGGAAGTTACGCGTCGTATGGCGGATGCTGAAGGCGTTGTTGGCCGGCGTGTCACCGGCACCGAAGCAGGGACCGCAGAAAGCCGTCTTGAAGATGGCGCCCGCTTCCAGGAGCGATGCCACGGCGCCCTTGCGGACCAGGTCGAGATAGACCGGCTGCGACGACGGATAGACGTCGAGGGTGAAGTTGCCGTTGCCGCAGGAAGCCTGCTTGAGTATATGGGCAGCGGCCATGACGTTGCCGTAGTTGCCGCCAGCACAGCCGGCGATGACGCCCTGCTGGACCTGGAGCTTGCCGTTTTTGATTTTATCGGTCAGGCTGTATTTCAAATCCTTGTTGCTCATGCGGCCGTTGATGGCTTCTTCCGTTTCATGGAGGATATCTTCCAGGTTGGCATTGAGTTCATCAATGGTAAAGGCGTTGCTGGGATGCATGGGCATGGCAATCATCGGCTTGATGGTGCTCAGGTCGATGTAGATTATGCCGTCGTAATAGGCCACATCGGCGGGATTCAATTCTTTATAAGCATCGCCGCGGCCATGCTGGGTCAAATAGGCCTTGGTGTCGTCATCGGTCCGCCATACCGACGACAGGCACGTCGTTTCCGTCGTCATGACGTCGACGCTGTTGCGGTAGTCCGTCGTCATGGAAGCGACGCCGGGGCCGACGAATTCCATGACCTTGTTCTTGACGTAGCCGTTCTTGAAGACGGCACCGACGATGGCGATGGCAATGTCATGCGGGCCGACGGCCGGACTCGGCTTGCCCGTCAGGTAGACGCCGACGACGCCGGGATAGGCGATATCATAAGTATCGCACAAGAGCTGTTTGACCAGTTCGCCGCCGCCTTCGCCGACGGCCATAGTCCCTAAGGCACCATAGCGGGTATGACTGTCAGAGCCGATGATCATGCGGCCGCAGCCGGCCATCTTTTCACGCATGTACTGATGGATGACGGCGACGTGGGGCGGTACGAAGATGCCGCCGTATTTCTTGGCTGCCGACAAGCCGAAGACGTGGTCGTCTTCATTGATGGTGCCGCCGACGGCGCAGAGCGAATTATGACAGTTCGTCAGCACGTAGGGAAGGGGGAATTTTTCCATTCCCGATGCCTTAGCCGTCTGGATGATGCCGACAAAGGTAATGTCATGGGAAGCCATGGCGTCGAACTTGATTTTCAAGTGTTCCATGGAACCCGACGTATTATGATTTTTTAAGATAGAATAGGCGATGGTCCCTTTCCGCCCTTCTTCCTTAGAAACGGTCCTGCCTGTGAGCTGTCTGAGTTTGGCCGCATCCTGTTCCGGCACGATGTCCGTCCCGTTGACGAGATATGCGCCTCCATCATATAACTGAATCATTCCAAGCCCTCCTTTGTCACCGCCAGCCTGGGCGATGGCTTTTCTCATCGTGAAAATATCGCAATTCAATTTCACAATATAAAATTTTAAGCATTTCAATAAATATTATATCATAATTAAAACGGCCGTGGCTACCCTTAAAACGTTTTACACTTTACGCGATTTTTATTTTACTTTCTCCATAATTATGCTATAATAACTTATACTTTGCAGGAATATACTAGAAATTATTCCCAAAATAAAATTTATGAATATTCGCGTATAACCGATACTTTATAAGTTATTCTCCCATATTCATACTTGCAGGAAAGAGAGGAATCACATTGGACAAAAATATTTACTTAGCCCAGTTTTACGGCAAGTCACAAAACTACACACAGATTCCCCGCGAATGGTTCTCCAAGTACGGCGTAAAGCGCGGCCTGCGCAATGAAGACCACACTGGCGTCCTCGTCGGCCTGACCCGCATTGCCGATGTCGTCGGCTACCAGCGTGACGAAAAAGGCCAAAAAGTCGATTGCGACGGCGTCTTGTACTATCGCGGCATCGACATTCGCGAGCTGGCCAAAGTCGAAAATTATCAAGGTTACTTATATGAAGAAGCCAGCTTTCTCCTCCTCTTCGGCTACTTGCCGACAGAAGATGAACTGAATGCCTTCTGCAAGGTCTTACAAAACGGCTACGATCTGCCCGATGATTTTCTGGAAATGAACCTCCTGCGTCTGCCCGGCAAGAACTTGATGAACAAATTGCAGCACGCCCTGCTGACGCTCTACAATTACGACCCCGACCCGGACAATACCGACGTCTACCAGACCCTGCGCAAGGGCCTGAACATCATGAGCAAGCTGCCGTCCATCGCCGTCTATGCCTATATGTCCAAGGTCCATTATTATAACCGTAAGAGCCTGGTCATCCACTATCCCCGCAAGGACTATTCGACGGCAGAGAATATCCTGTCCATGCTGCGGCCGGACAGCAAATTCACGCCCAAAGAAGCCCAGCTCCTGGACCTGCTCTTATTCCTCCATGCCGACCACGGCGGCGGCACGAACTCGACGTTCACCAATATCGTCGTCTCGTCGACGGATACGGACATCTATTCCAGCATGGCCAGCTCCGTCGGCGCCCTCAAGGGCCCGCGCCACGGCGGTGCCAATATCCGCGTATCCCTGATGATGGAACAGGTCATCGACGCCATCGGCATCAAGGCTACGGATGAACAGATTGTCGACGTCATCCACCAGATTCTCAACAAGAAATTCAAAGGCTGTCACGACGGCCTGGTCTATGGTTTCGGCCACGCCGTCTACACCCTGTCGGATCCGCGCGCTGAAATCATGCGCCACTACTGCGGTATCCTGGCCAAGGAAAAGGGCATGACCGACGTCTTCCGCTTCTACAACCGCTTTGAAAAGCTGGCCATGAAGACCTTGAAAGAAGAAAAGGGTGTCAACATGTGCAGCAACGTCGATTATTACAGCGGCTTCGCCTACAACATGCTGGGCATCCCGCGCGACCTCTACACGCCGCTCTTCGTCATCAGCCGTATGGTCGGCTGGCTGGCCCACAACATCGAACACAAACTGTACGACAACCGCATCGTCCGTCCGGCAGCCAAGTATGTCGGCGATTTGATGGACTATATTCCCAGAAAGGACAGATAGATCATGAAGACAATCACTGTATTCAAAGGCGATGGCATCGGCCCGGAAATCACCGACGCTGTCCTGCAGATTCTCGACGCTGCCAAAGCGCCCCTTTCCTATGAAATTTTCAACGTCGGCGCTGCCGAATATGAACGCCACGGCGCCCTCATCCCGGACGACGCATTCGCTTCTTTTGAAAAGACCCATCTCCTGCTGAAATCGCCGATCACTACGCCTATCGGCAAGGGCTTCCGGTCCCTCAACGTCACGTTGCGCAACAAATACGACCTCTATGCCAATATCCGTCCGGCCAAATCGAATACGGCCGTCAAGACGCCTTTCCCCAACGTCGATATCGTTACTTTCCGGGAAAACACAGAAGATTTGTACATCGGCGTCGAATACAAGATGAATGAAGATACGGTCCACGCCATCAAGCTCATCACCCGCAAGGCCAGTGAACGCATCATCCGGGCCGCTTTCGACTACGCCGTAGCCCATGGCCGCAAAAAAGTCACCTGCGTCCACAAAGCCAACATCCTCAAGATGAGCGACGGCTTGTTCCTAGATATTTTCCACACCATCGCCAAGGACTACCCGCAGATTGAAAGTGACGACAAAATCGTCGACAACACGTGCATGCAGATGGTCATGCGGCCGGAACAGTTCGACATCATCGTCACGCCCAACCTCTACGGCGACATCCTGTCCGACCTGACCAGTGGCCTCATCGGCGGCCTGGGCCTGCTGCCTTCCATGAATGTCGGCGACGACTACGCCATGTTCGAAGCCGTCCACGGCAGTGCTCCGGATATCGCCGGCAAACACATCGCTAACCCGACAGCCCTCTTGTGGTCAGCCTGCATGCTCCTGGAATACATCGGCGAAACGGCCATTGCCGCCAAGATCCGCAAAGCCGTCGATGAAGTCCTGGCTGAAAAGCATCACCTCACACCGGACCTGGGCGGCAGTGCCACGACGGAAGAATACCGCGACGCCGTCATTGCCAAGCTGTAAGATAAAAGGAGGCATTCCATGAAGATCACCGTCTTAGGCTGCGGCCGCTGGGGCAGTTTCCACGCCTGGTACGCCGACCACATCGGCCATGACGTCACCTTATGGGGCCGTCCCGGTTCCCAGCACTTGCAGGAACTTATGGACACCCGCCAGAATGAATACCTGCGCCTGCCCGATTCTGTGAACCTGACTTCGGACCTGACGGCAGCTCTGGCAGCAGCCGATATCTGCATCATCTCCATCAGCGCCCAACAGCTGCGCAGCTTCACGCATCAGCTGAAAGAAGCCGGCTTCGCCCCGTCCCTGCCCTTCGTCCTGGCCATGAAGGGTCTGGAAGAAGGAAGTGGCAAGCGATTGACGACGGTCATGGCAGAAGAACTGGGACCGTCCGTACGCACGGCCGTCTGGGTCGGGCCCGGCCACGTCCAGGATTTCATCAGCGGTATGCCGAACTGCATGGTCATCGCCTCGGCTGACGAAGACCTGACCCACTTCTTAGTCGATACCTTCACGAGTCCCCTCATCCGTTTCTACTACGGCCAGGACCTGTTGGGCATCGAAATCGGCGCGGCCGCCAAGAACGTCATGGGCATCGCTGCCGGTATGCTCGACGGCGCTCATCTGACCAGCCTGAAAGGAGCCCTCATGGCCCGCGGCGCCCACGAACTATCGGTCCTTGTCGCCGCCATGGGCGGACAGGCCATGACCGTCTACGGCCTGAGCCACCTCGGCGATTACGAAGCGACCCTCTTTTCCCTGCACAGCAATAACCGCCGCTTCGGCCAGGACTTCATCGAAGGAAAGCCCTTCAAAAAACTGGCCGAAGGCGTCAGCACGACAGAGGCACTCCTCGACCTGTCTGGAAAATACAGCGTAGAACTGCCCATTACCGCAGCCGTCCACGCCATCATAAAAGAAAAAAAGGACCCCCACGAGGTCCTGAAAAATCTATTTCTCCGTTCCACTAAATGTGAATGATAAACTTGACGTAATTTAGCGAAAAGGATACAATAGACATGAAAAAGGTGCTGTCCGTAACGGGTCAGCCCCAAATAGCACTAAAGAATAATCGCCTTACTGCTTGGAGATGCAAAGGCGATTATTTTTTATTTAAAACCGCAAATAAGACAATCAGAAGTAACAATGTAATATTCAGATTATCCATGGGCCTCACCCCATTTCTGGGGCTTAAGTAACCGCCTATTGTTCGTGACAACACCTGATGATATTATACGAAATAAAAAATAACCTGTCAAAAAATGCTAATGACAGGTTATTTTTTTATTTCCCTTGTTCAATCTGTTTGATTTCTTCCTGTGAGGCAGCCGTCAGGTCGCCCCGTTCGAACTGTTTATTATGGGGCATGTCGAGAATGAAGCGGTCGGCTTTGTTGAAAATGACACGGCCTTCTTCCAGGTCCAGGTCAAAGACGTGTCCGCCTTTTTTCCGGTCTGCCGAAATGAAGTGGGAATGCCAGCCCGACGTATTGACGCCGCTCAGATAGTCCGGGATGTAGATGCCGATGAGGCTGCCGTCGATATCTTCAAAAGTGAAGCGGCGTTCATCTTTTTCCAGGACCTTGGCAAAGGGCAGATAGGGCTCCTGCTGTTCCAGCTCGGTCCGGGCCGATACGCTGCGGAAATGGCCGTCGATGCGGACGATGTAGACATCATTGATGCCCAGTTCCCTGACCTGCTCGGTCAGGATATCCTTCAGGGCTTCAATCGACGGCTGGCGCTTCAATATGACGGGAACCTGTTCCCGCAGCCACGTCACCGTGGCAAAGGGCGTCGTATCGCTCGTGGCCGCTTCCACAGCCGATCCATCGCCTAAGACGCGGTAAGCATGGCCGTCGATGACGATGAGTTCACCGCCTACGGCGTGAAACGTCCCCAGCCCCGTGTCGCCATGGGTCAGCAGCGTTTCCATATCGGTACTGCCGTAATAATTGCCGCGGGCCAGGGCCTGCAGCGTAGACACCTGGTAAATTGCCTGGCGTTCTCCCATTTCCATACAAACTTCCTTTCTCAAAGACCTAATCATTTATCGGCACCTTTATCCGCTTTTTCATCGGCATCCGGTGTATCTCTGCGGGTCACCAGTATCTTATCGACCCGCAGGTTGTCCATATCCATGACTTCAAAAGTGAAATTTTCCCACTCGTACGTATCGGTTTCCCGCGGGATACGGCCGACACCATAGGTGATGAGGCCGCCCAGGGTCTTATACAAATCTTCGTCTTCGTCGGGCAAATCGTCTTCGATGTCGAAGAAATCCTTGAACTCTTCGATGGTCAGCAGGCCTTCCATGAGCCATTCATTAGGGCCGCGCTGAATGATGCGGTTCGCTTCTTCCTTCTTCTCTTCTTCACCGGCCGGCATGATACCGACCAGTTCTTCCAGGATATCATGCAGGGTCAGGATGCCGCTGAAATTGCCGTATTCATCGAGGACAGCGACTTCATGGACGCTATGTTCGCGGAAGACGTGGACGACTTTCATGATGTCCATCGATTCGGGAATATAAATCGGCTTGTGGACGCTTTCTTCGACGATGGCCGTCAAAGAAACATTCTTGCCCTGGTGGACAGCTGCATAGTATTTCTGAAAAACTTCACTGACAGAAATCATGCCGATGAAATCGTCCAGCGATCCCCGGCCGACGGGCAGGGTATTGTGGTTGAAGGCTACCAGTTCCTGCATCATCGTTTCTTCCGGGTCTTCAACGTCGATCCAGTCGACCTGGGTCCGGTTGGTCATGATATCGCCGACGTCCATATCGGCCAGGCGAAAGACGCGGTCTACCAGTTCCGGTTCTTCTTTTTCAAAAGCTCCCAGTTCGACGCCCTGTTCCAGGAGCAGCTTGATTTCATCTTCTGTAACGGGCAGGACTTCCGGTTTATTGACGCCCATGATTTTCGTAACCATCGCCGTCGACCAGGACAAAATCCATACGACCGGTGTACAGAGAATGGAAAAATAGAGCATCGGCCGGGCCAGGAGACAGGAGATTTTTTCCGGTTTGTCGATGGCGATGCGCTTGGGCACGATTTCACCGAGGATAATCGTCAAGTAGGTAATGAAGGCGACGATGCCCGTCAGGCTGATCGTATAGGCATAGGCTTCCAAGCCAGGAATTTGGGCTACATACTTCGACAAAGGGCTGGCCATGGTGGTCCCGCCGTAAACACCGGTGAGCAGGCTGACCAGGGTAATGCCGAACTGGACCATGGAAAACATCTTATTCGGATTTTCACGAAGTTTCAGGACAATAGCGGCTGACTTGCTGCCTTCATCGGCCAGGGCTTCCAGCCGGGATTGATGACAGCTGACGATGGCCATTTCCAAAAGGGAAAAGATGCCGTTGCCAAAAATCAGCAAAATGATGACGAGAAATTGTTTTCCTAGGGAAAACTCCACAATAGATACACACTCCTTTTAAATGGTTACCACCAAGGGCCGACGCCAATACCGATACCACCGCCGTGGTGGTGCCAGCCGCCGCCCCAGCCGATGCCGATGCCTACGCCGACACTAGGGCCACTATGGGACGGTTCACTCGTATGGCGGTCGGCTTCATCGACAATGGTAATCGACTTGGTCACAGTGCGCACAGTGTCACCGATCTTGATGTCGATGACCAAGTCGGTCTTGCCGGCTTGCATGGGATGAATATTCATTTTTTCCGTAATATCGGCGACTTTCGTATTCAAACTCGTCGCTTTGACGTCATAGGGTACCATCCCCGGTACATGGACGCGGATGATGCCGTAGCTGCCCAGGGGGATCTTCTTCGGATAGACGACGACTTCAACCTTATCCATCAGCTTTTCTGCATTGCCATAAATCAGGGCCGCATCGTCGCCGGCCTGCAGTTTCCAGGCGCAGCTTTCATCCTTGGCGACGAAATAATTGCCTATGAGGACGTGGGATACCGTATCATAGGCCTTGACGTGATAAAAGTAATCGCCGACGACATTCTTGTCGACGCGGAAATAGTAGCTGCCAACGAGGCCTGTCGTCTGAGACGGCAGATTTTGCAAAAGTCCCGTCACTTTATCATAGGCACTCCCTTTGAGGATATAAAAATCGTCCAGGTTCTTGACGTTGACCGTCGGGTCGGTCAGGACGATAGCCGCTGCCGGCTCCACCTTGGCGGGCTCATCGGCAGCAAAGGCTGTCAGACTCGATACGCTGATACAAAGGGCTCCTAAGAGAATCTGCCACTTTTTCATCAAAAATCCCTCCCCCTGGTTGCCATAGGCAACTTATTTTTTCAATAGAGAAATATTTTCGAGCCGTTCCATCGCCTTTTCCAAGGTTTCATCGCGGACGGCGAATTGCAGCCGCGCCAGGTGATGGACCGGTTCGATGAAGAACGTCGAAGCCGGCACTAAGGCGACGCCGACTTTTTCTGCCAGGTCCCGACAGAACGCTTCGTCGTCATCATAACCATAACCGCCGATATCGACGAGCATATAGAAGGCCCCTTGCGGCACATTATGGCCGATGCCGATGTCATCGAGGCGCTTCATGACGAAATCCCGCTTGCGCGTATACATGGCCCGCAGGTCATCATAATAGTCCCGGCCGAAGCGCAGACCCGTCACGGCCGCTTCCTGCAGCGGGCTGGGCGCACTGATGGTCAGGTAGACGTGGAGTTTCTTGATGGCATCCGTCAGAGCCGGCGAGGCGAAAATATAGCCCAGGCGCCAGCCCGTGATGGAATACGTCTTGGACAGGGAACCGCAGCAGAGCGTCCGTTCATACATGCCGGGCAGGGTAGAAAAATACGTATACTGCGTCGGTTCATAGATGATGTGTTCATAGACCTCATCGACGACGACGAAGGCGTCGTACTTTTCGACCAGCTTGGCAATGGTCATCAGCTCTTCCCGGGAAAATACCTTGCCGCACGGATTGGACGGATTGCAGAGGAAAATCGCTTTCGGATGCTGCTTGAAAGCCGCTTCCAATTCATCGGCATCAAAGGTATAGTCCGGTTCGCGGAGCGATACGTAGACAGGTTCTGCCCCGCAGAGCAGGGCGTCTGTACTGTAGGCTTCATAAAAAGGCGAAAAGAGGATGACTTTATCGCCAGGGTCGACGAGGGTCATCATGGCCGCCATGAGGGCTTCCGTCCCGCCGCAGGTGACGACGACTTCCCGTTCAGGGTCGATGGTCTGGCCCGTGAACATGCGGCGGCAGTCGGCCATGGCCTGGCGCAGATTGGCTGCGCCATTATCCATGCTGTATTGGTGCGGTCCGGCCTGAGCCACTTCGCTGAGGCGGTCGCGCATGGCCTGGGGCGGCGGAAAGTCCGGGAAGCCTTCGGCCAGATTGATGGCGCCGCAGGCTTCGGCCACTTTCGACATGCGGGCGATGACGGAATCAGTGAATAAGTCTATCTTTCGGGAAATGTCCGGCATAGGCCCTCCTCTTACAAGTCCAGATTGCGGACTTTCTTGGCATTTTCTTCAATGAATTTGCGACGCGGTTCGACTTTGTCGCCCATGAGGACCGAGAAAATGCGGTCCGCTTCGGCGGCGTCTTCCAATTCGACTTTGAGCATGGTCCGGTTTTCCGGGTCCATCGTCGTTTCCCAGAGCTGTTCCGGGTTCATTTCGCCCAGGCCTTTATAGCGCTGGACGACGACGTTGTTGCTGTCACGGCCCAGTTCATCGAGTTTGGCCTGCATCGATTCGTCGGTATAGAAGTACCAGACCTGTTTGCCCTTGCGCACCTGATAGAGCGGCGGCTGGGCGATATAGACGTGGCCGTCTGTGATGAGGGGCTTCATGAAGCGGTAGAAGAAGGTCAGGAGCAGCGTCCGGATATGGGCGCCGTCGACGTCGGCATCGGTCATGATGATGATCTTGTCATAGCGGCGTTTGCTCAAATCGAATTCCTGGCCGATGCCCGTGCCGAAGGCAGTGATCATGGAACGGATTTCATCATTGGCCAGGATCTTGTCGAGGCGGGCCTTTTCGACGTTGATGATCTTGCCGCGCAAGGGCAGGATAGCCTGGAAACGGCGGTCACGGCCCTGCTTGGCGCTGCCGCCTGCCGAATCCCCTTCGACCAGGTAGATTTCCGTCTGGTCCGGATTCTTTTCCGAGCAGTCCGCCAGTTTCCCAGGCAGGCTGCTGATTTCCAGGGCGTTCTTGCGGCGCGTCAGCTCGCGGGCGCGCCGGGCGGCCTGGCGGGCACGGGACGCAGAAATGGTCTTATTGATGATGGCCTTGGCTTCAGATGGATGTTCTTCAAAGAATTCTTTCAGCCCGTCGGAAACGATGTTGTCGACGATGCCCTTGACTTCGCTGTTGCCCAGTTTGGTCTTGGTCTGGCCTTCGAACTGCGGTTCCCGGACTTTGACGCTGATGACCGCCGTCAAGCCTTCGCGGACGTCTTCGCCGGACAAGTTGTCTTCGTTCTCTTTGATGATGCCGGCACTGCGGCCATAATCGTTGATCGTACGCGTCAGGCCGGAACGGAAGCCGCTCAGATGCGTGCCCCCTTCTTCAGTGAAGATATCGTTGACGAAAGTCAGGATATTTTCACTGTAGCCGTCGTTATACTGCATGGCAATGTCGACGATGACCTTGTTCTTTTCGCCGTCGACGTTGATGACCGTCGGATTGACGGCCTGATGGCTTTCGTTGAGGAATTCGACGAACGACGTCAAGCCGCCTTCATAACAGTAGACTTCGCTCTTGCCTTCACCGCGCTTATCGGTCAGGGTGATGTGCAGGCCTTTATTGAGGAAAGCCAGTTCGCGCAGGCGCGTCTTCAAGGTATTGAAGTCATAGACCGTGTCCGGGAAGATTTCATGGTCCGGTTTGAAAGAAACTTTCGTCCCCGTTTCTTCTCCCGCTTCCAGAGGGCGTACCTTCCGGAGCGGCTGATCGGTCACGCCGCGGGTAAAGGAGATGTCCCATAAATAACCATCCCGTTTGACCTGGACCTTCGTCCAGACGCTGAGGGCGTTGACGACGGAAATGCCGACGCCGTGGAGGCCGCCGGAAATGGGATAGCCGTCGCCGCCGAATTTCCCACCTGCATGGAGGACCGTCAGGACGACTTCGACAGCAGGCTTGCCGATCTTATGCATGGCTACAGGGATACCGCGGCCATTATCGACGACAGTGATGCTGTTGTCTTCCTGGATGGTTACTTCGATGTGCGTACAATAGCCGGCCAGAGCTTCATCGATACTGTTATCGACGACTTCGTAGACCAGATGATGAAGGCCCCGTGTCGATGTACTGCCGATGTACATCCCAGGCCGTTTGCGGACGGCTTCCAGTCCTTCCAATACTTGAATCTGTTCGGCACCATATCTAGCTTTGTCTTTCGACATAGAGATTCTCAACTCCTGTTTCTTGCAATTTTAATGATTCATTTAGGCAATCTAACACTTTATTATACCGTAAAATCAAACATTTTTGAATACATACCTTGCCGGGTGCAGGCACTTCTGATAGCGCCGGACCACAGTCTCTCCCGTGACCGGCAGGGCAAAGACCTGATTTCCTGTGACGACCAGGCAGCGCCAGGCCTTTTCCGGTATCCCGTCGACGGCGACGAGAGGCAGGCCGCAATGCTGGCAGACCGAGCGGCCCTGACGGCCTGTCAGGTTGACGATGGCTACGACATCGCCGGCATGGATGGAGAGATTACGGCTCAGATGGAGATACATGGTCGTCCTTCTTTCTGTATTTGGCAACGAGGTTCTCGATGAATTTCGGCGGGATATCGCCGGGGACGCGGCGGGTGATGAGCATGGCCAGGGTAAAATCATCGGCCGCTGTATCGTATTCGTAATATACCTTTTCAATATAGGTATAGATGAGATTGCGGCGGACTTCATTGTACGCCTGTTCTTCCGCAGCCGCCATCACGTCCGTCTTCAGATAGCCGGCCACGGCCTCCCACGACAGCCAGGGCATGTCGTCGAGGTAAGCGCGTATCTGCCGCTTCAAGGCCTGCCGGGCCTCGCTGCGGCAAAAGAGGCACTGCCTTTCGCCAGGCGCCATCCAGCGGCCGCAGCGGGGACAGGAAACGAAGCCTTCCAGCTGGTAAGCCTTCTTCCGCTTGGCCTGGGCGAAACGGAGCTGGACCACTTTTTCCCGCAGCCCTTCTGCCAGATGGGCCGTTTCCTGGCGGATACGGGCTACCGTATCGTCATCGAGGCGGACCTGGCTGATAGTCTCTTTAGGAAAGACATCTTCCCTTTCGCCCTGCAAGGTCTCATAGACCGGCCGGACCGGTTTTTTCCCCTTTTTGACAAAACGGACATCGGCAATGGCCCGATGCCCTACGTAAGAATTAATTTCCTCGATGATTTTATTTTTATACATAAACAGATAATTCATATATACCGGGTTCATGACGGCAATGATAACCTGTTTATCCTTAAAATCTAATATATATGAATATTTGGCAATCTGTTCGCCAGCAATCTGTTTCCAGTCCCGTTTGGCCTGGTATAAGTGATAAGGCAAAAGGAGCCGGTTTTTCTCCAATACTTTCGGTATGGCTAAACCGGCTTTTTTTAATTCAAGACTGCGTTCCTCCATGAGACAGGACCCTCCCTTGTTCAATGCAAATGGGATGACAGCCAGCCATGCCGGCAAAGATCCCCGGTTCCGTCGTCGTAATGAACGTCTGGATACGGTCGCGGACGAAATCGAGCAGGGCCTGTCGGCGGTCCGGGTCCAGCTCGCTCATGACATCGTCCAGGAGCAGGACCGGATATTCACCCGTCTCGGACTTGACGTATTCCAGCTCCGACAATTTCAAGGCCAGGACGGCCGTCCGCTGCTGCCCCTGGGAGCCGTATTTCCGCAGATCCGCCGGACCGACGGAAAAGACCAGGTCGTCCCGGTGCGGCCCGACCGATGTCGCCTGACGGCGCACATCTTCTTCGAGATGGCGCTGCAAGAGGGCATAGTACCATTCCGGATCGGTCTGATGGTCCCGGTCGCCGCCGCCATAGGGCTGAACATATGTTAGGTTCAGCATTTCCGTCCCCCGACTCAGGCGCTTGTGGAGGACGCCGGCTAAAAAGGATAACTTGTGCAGGGCTTCGAGCCTTTTCGCGACCAGCGAAGCTGCAAAGCCGGCAATCTGGCGGTCCCATTCATCGAGGGGATGGATGCCTTCATATTTCATCTTCTTCAGCAGGAGATTGCGCTGGGAAATGGCCCGGTTGTACTGCAGCAGTTCCCGGTAGTACGGCCGGCTGACCTGGGAAATTTCCATGTCGATGAAACGGCGCCGCAGCGACGGGCTGCCCTTGATGAGCTGCAGGTCGTCCGGCGAGAACAGGACTTCGTTGAGGGTCCCGACCAGTTCCTTTTGGGGAACCTTTGTTTCATTGACCCAGAGTTCTTTCTTGGCCGTCCGGGATAAGATGATTTTCAGCTGCTGCTTCGTATCACTGCGCTGAAACTGGATGATGATGCTGGCCTGGTCCTGGTTCCAGCTGATGAGGTCGGCATCGGCGATGCCCCGGTAGGACTTGCCGATGCCCCCCATATATAATGATTCCAATAGATTCGTCTTGCCCTGGCCATTCTTCCCATAGAGGAGGATGATGGCCTTGGGAAAGGTAATCATTTCATCATCATAATTCCGGAAACGGTGGAGCCGGACCGATTCAATCATCATAATTATTCACCTTTAATCAAATATGTACCGATACCTTTAATTTCAACTTTGTCTCCAGGATAGAGTTTTTTGCGTTTCGCAGTGCATAAAATTCCATTTACAAAAATCTTTTTTTCGTCCAGCAGAAAGCGGATTTCACCGCCGCTCTGTAAAATACTGGCCCATTTCAAGAATTGGTCGAGCTGGATCATCGGTGTCGTAATGTTTACTGTTTCCATTATTTTGTCCTCATAGGCGTTACAACAAATACACAGGAAGTATCTTCTTTATCCTGGACCAGCATGGGGCTGTTTTCCTTGGATTTCAAGATGACTTCCGAATCATGGCAATGCTTCAAGATGTCGAGGATGAATTTCCCATTAAAGGAAATATCCAGGCCCTGGCCTTCCAAATGGCAGGGGACGTAGTCTTCGACCGTACCGTAGTCAGGATGCTGGCTCATGAGTTTGATCTGGTCGTCGGCGACGATGAAGTTGATGACATTGTACTGGGCATCTTTGGCGACGATAGAAGCGCGTTCGACAGCGCCCGTGAATTCGGCCCGGTCCACCGTGACGATGCACTTGAAGTCATTGGGGATGACGCGCCGATAATTGGGGAATTCCCCTTCGATGAGCCGCGTCCGGATGTAGACATTGCCGAACTGTACGGCCAGGTAATTGCGGACTGCCGTGATTTCGACGGTTTCCGGGATATCTGTCGGCAGCTGGCGGGAAATTTCTGATAACAATCGGCTGGGGATAACGGCCTGTAAGGGATTATCCACAGGCGCATCGAGGGTAGCCGTCTTCAATGCCAGGCGGTGCGTGTCAGTGGCGACCATGGTCATCTGATCCCCCTGGACGTCCAGGAAGGTCCCCATGAAAATTGGGCGGGCCACATCAGTAGCGCAGGCATAGGACGTATTGTCGATGAGGTCCTTCATGACGACGCTCGTCGTCGTAAAGCTGGCATAGCCGTTTTCAACGATTTCGACTTCTGTGAAATCATCGGGATTCATGGTCAGACATTCAAACTTGAGTTTGCCGCCTTTGATGAGCAGCTGTGTATCGGCATCTTCCTTGATGATTTCGATTTCATCACTAGGCAGGCGGCGGGTCAATTCCATTAAATAAGGATTGGCAATAAAAGCTTCACCGCCTTCTTCAATGATACCGGGAACGGTGATCTTAATGCCCATATCGTAGTCATTGGCCTGGAACTCGATGATACCATGGAGGGCTTTGATAAGCAAGCCGTTTTCAGAAGATATATTGTTGCTTTTGTTCTGGGCGACTTTCTGCACAGCCTGCAGGCCTTTGTTCAGATCTTCTTTTTTCAGTTTTAGTCTCAATGGAGTATCCTCTTTTCTGCGCTGAATAAATTAATTAAATGTGAATTAAAAAATAGTAGTCTTAGTAATAGGGGCTGTGAATTTGTGGATAAGTGGAAAAAGACAGCGATTTTAAGCTGTCCACAGCTGTGGATAACGTGTGGACAAATCGTCATTTTTTATCCACATTTCCACTGTGGATTTCTTTTTTTGACTTATCCACAATGTATGTACAATTTTATCAGCCTAGTTATCCACACCGCGGATTTCATTCATCATCTTTTCCAGATGTTCTTTGAAATGGCTGTCTTTGTCTATTTTCTTCCGAATCTGCGAGCAGGCGTGCATGACTGTCGTATGATCGCGGCCGTTGAAGGCTGTCCCGATGTGAGGATACGTATTTCCTGTCAGTTCGCGGCACATATACATGGCAATCTGCCGCGGCAGGGCGATGTCTTTGGTCTTTTTCTTGCCCATGAGCTCTTTATAATTGATGTTATAGTGTTGACAGATGTACGTCGTGATTTCGTCAATGGTGATATATTTCTTTTCATCCTGGGCGTCGGTAATGTAATGGATGGCGTGTTTTACTAAAGGCAGGGTGACGTTGCTCTTGGACTGCGATGCTTCCAGGAGGACGCGGATGAAGGCGCCGTGCAGTTTTCGGATGTTTTCGCTGACATTGGCTGCGATGTAATTGAGGGCATCCAGGTCGCAGGTGATATTTTCTTTTTCTGCCCAGGCCCGGAGGATAGCCGTGCGCGTTTCTAAATCAGGCGGCTCGATTTGCGTGACCATGCCGTTTTCAAAGCGGGAACGCAGGCGTTCTTCCAGTTTCTTGATGTCCCGTGGCGGACGGTCGCTGGTGAAGACCATCTGTTTTTTGTCCTGATAGAGCTTGTTGAAGGTGTGGAAGAATTCTTCTTTTGAACTTTCTTTATCCCCACGGCCCAGGAACTGGATGTCGTCTACGAAGAGGACATCGACATTGCGGTAACGGCGGCGGAAACTTTCCGTGTTTTTGTCCTGGATACACTGGATGAATTCGTTGACGAAGTCTTCACTGGTGATGCACAACAGGCGCATGTTAGGGAAGTTCTTCAGCAATTCGTGGCCGATGGCGTGCATCAGGTGGGTCTTGCCCAAGCCGCTGCCGCCGTAGATGTAGAAGGGGTTCCATTTCTGGGCCGGTGCGGCTGCAATGGACTTGGCGACAGCTGTGGCGACGCGGTTGCTATTGCCGACGATGAAGTTATCAAAGGTATAATCTTTATTTAAATTATTATTATAAGGGATTTCATCAGGCGTGACGGGGACGGCTTCTTTGACGACGGGCATGGGGGCTGACGGACCGTCACTGATGGGCAATTCAGGCTGGACCCATTCTGTCTGTCCTGACGGGACGGACTGCGCGTCTCCGGCCGGGGCAGCGGCTGCCGGTACGGGAGGCGCTGCCGGCTTTTTCGGCAGGGTGATCGTTTCAGCGGCGGCTTCTGGCTGGCTTTCGGGAGCGGGCTTCTTTTCCTGGCTCGTAATCAGCTGGACCCTTGTCGGGCGGCCGATGGCGTCCTGGGCGACGGTTTCCAGGATATCCGTGTATTTTTTGCTGACGTAGTCGCGGAGAAAATTCGTCATTGTGTCTAATATGAGGAGATTTTCTTCTTCGGAATAGGAGTAGGGAATGATGTTGCCTTCAAACCAGTTGGTAAAAATCTCTTTCGGCAAGACTTGTTTCAGGTTAGCCAGCATTTTTTCCCATAAGCTGAGCAGGTCCATAATAATCCTTCCAATCTGTGCGTAAAATTGTGCGAGACATAGAGTGTACCATATAAAGTGTATATGTGTATAGCCTGAATTGTGGATAACGTGGACAAAGAGGACACAAAAAGGCGGAAAGACGATAATCATCGAATTTCCGGTTCTTTTCCACTTATCCACAAAATGTGGATAGATTGTTGACAACTTATTTATCTATCCACATTTTACAACAAAACCGAAATTAAGGGAAGAAAATTTTTACGGAATACTTATACATGAGGTATGCGCAAACAGTATAATACTTGGAAAATAGGGCTTGACAGCCGGGGCTTCGCTTACTATAATTAACCTGTTATGGTGTAAATTCATTTACTGTCAATGACGACAAAGGAGGTGTCTAGCTTGAAACAGACATATCAGCCGAATACATTGTGGAGAAAGAGGACTCACGGCTTCCGCGAAAGAATGAAGACGAAAGGCGGCCGCATGGTTTTGAAAAAACGCCGCATGAAAGGCAGAAAGAAACTTTCTGCTTAATTATTACGAGATAAACAGAAAAGTTCCGGTTGGCGGAATTTTTCTGTTTTTCTGGCATTTTTAGGACAATTTGCGTATGTATGAACTAACAAAAGAACAACGGCTGTGCAAAAACCGTGAGTACCAGCTCGTATACCGCCGCGGCAAGTCGTATGTCAACCGCCGCGTCGTCCTGTACGTCCTGCCGCGCTCACCGAAACAGCCGACCCGGATTGGTTTCGTAACGGGTAAGAAAATCGGCTGCGCCGTCGAACGCAACCGCTGCCGCCGCCTGATGAAAGAAGTCTATCGTCTGCACCAGTTCGACCTGCGCGACGGGTTCGACTTGGTCCTCATCGGCCGCAGCAGTTTAAAATACGCCGGATACAAAGAAGCAGAACAAAGCATCCTGCAATTATTCCGGCATGCCAGGGTATTGAAAAAGAAGTGATGACACATGAAACGGTGTTTCATAGCCCTTATCCGGTTTTACCAGTTGTTCATATCGCCCCTTCACCGGCCGTGCTGCCGGTTTTATCCGACTTGTTCTGCCTATGCCATCGAGGCTTTGCAGAAGTACGGTGCTGTCAAAGGGAGTTATTTGGCACTAAGGCGCATTTTAAAATGCCATCCCTTTCACAAAGGCGGATATGATCCGGTACCGTAGATCCCTATTTTTACAACTGAACAGGAGTTGAGAGTATTGGGCTTTTTCAGTGGAATAATGGATGTCCTCAGCGGCATTATGACGACATTCATGAATTACTGTTATGCATTTACCCAGAATGTAGGCTATCCGAGCTATGGCGCTGCCATTATCATGCTCACCTTGATTATTAAACTGGTTCTGGCTCCGCTTACGGCTAAACAGATCCGTTCCATGGAAGGCATGCAGACCCTGCAGCCTAAGATCAAAGAATTACAGAAGAAATATAAGGGCAATCAGAAAAAGATGCAGGAAGAAATGACCAAACTGTATCGGGAAATGGGCGTCAACCCCTTGTCGGGCTGTCTGCCGATCCTCATTCAGATGCCATTCCTCATCGCCATTTTCTATGCTCTTCGGGAATATCCCTACGACCCGGCCTTTGAAAGTTTCTTATGGCTTCCCAGCCTGGGCCAGCCGGACCCCACATATATCATGCCGGTGCTGTCGGCTGTTTCGACTTACTTCATCCAGAACCAGATGTCCGGTACGCAGGTAGCGGCTTCGGATGCACAGGCTAAACAGCAGAAAATCATGAAGATCGTCATGCCGTTATTCATCGGCTGGATCAGCTTGAATTTCCCCAGCGGCCTGGTCATTTACTGGGTTGTTTCTAACGTATTCCAGTGGGCACAGCAGTTCCTCATGACCCACCTCAAGAAAAAAGGAGCACGATCAGAAGCATGAGTACCATCGAAACTACAGGAAAAACGATCGAAGATGCCGTCCGCTCCGGTCTGGTCCGTCTCGGCAGAATGAAGGACGAAGTCGACATCGAAGTCTTGGAAGAACCGAAGAGCGGTTTCTTCGGATTCGGCAGCAAGCCGGCGAAAGTACGCATTACCGAAAAAGAAGGCGTACCGACGGTCCCGACCATGGAAAGCCAGCCGGCAGCCGTGGAAAAGCCCGTCGCACCGGCAGCGGCTGAACCGGCTGCCAACGCAGCTGGCGCAGCTGAAGAAGCGGTTCCCCAGGTAGAAACAGAACCGGCTGAAGCCGAAACAGGCGATGATTTTACGGCTGAAGAAGCCGCCGCCAAGGCGAAGGCCTTCCTTCAGGAAGTGCTCAAGAACATGGGCATCGACGTCGTCATCGAAAAGATGATCAAGTCCGATAAAGTCCTGCTCCACCTGCACGGCAAGAACTTGGGTATCCTCATCGGCAAGCATGGCCAGACCTTGGATGCCCTCCAGTACCTGACCAACTTGACGACGAATCAGGGCGAAAGGACGCGCCATTTCATCATGCTCGATGTCGAAAATTACCGCCATCGCCGGGAAGAAACGCTGAAACAGCTGGCTATCCGTCTGGCGAACCGCGTCAAGAAGAACGGCGACCGCGTCGTCCTGGAACCGATGAACGGTTATGAACGCAAAATCATCCATGTGACCTTGCAGAACGACCCGCAGGTCCGCACGGAAAGTGAAGGCCAGGACCCGTACCGCCACGTCGTCATTTACTATCAAGAATAATTTTTAGTTTGCCCTATGAAGCTTAACAAAGAGGCTGTCGCATTCAGACAGCCTCTTTCGAGTATTTTTCTACAAACTCTGTACTACAAACTATAAAGTAAAAGGAATCTTGCATGATGTCAGGAAACTTCATGCGAGCCCCTTGGCTATGAAAGGAGTATTGCCATATGTACGATACGACCGATACGATCGCGGCCATTGCCACCCCCCTGGGGGAAAGCGGCATCGGCGTCATCCGTATCAGCGGCAGCCATGCCTATGACGTAGGCGATGCCATTTTCCGCAGCCCTTCGGGAAAGCCCCTGGCCCAGCGCCGGGACCGTTCTATCCAGCATGGCCTCATCGTCGCCGATGACGGCCGTCCTGTCGATGAAGTGCTCATGCTCATCATGAAAGGGCCGCACTCCTATACGGCGGAAGACGTATTGGAAATCCAGTGCCACGGCGGCCGCAAGGCCTTGGAAGAAATTCTCGGCCTGGTCCTGGCCCACGGCGCCCGCATGGCCAATCCCGGAGAATTTACGCAGCGGGCCTTCGTCAATGGCCGCATCGATCTGGCCCAGGCCGAAGCCGTCATGGATGTCATCCAGGCCAAGAGCCGCCAGGGCCTGACCAGTGCCGTCAATCAGCTTGAAGGGCGGCTGTCTAAAGTCATCGGTGCCATGCGCCATGATTTGACGGACTTCATTACCCGCATGGAAGTCACCATCGATTATCCTGAAGAAGACCTGGAAGATATCACCGTCCCCGATGTAGCCGGATCTATCCGCAAACAGCTGACGGCCCTGGACGATATGCTGGAGGCTTCTCACGACGGCCGCATCATCCGCGACGGCGTCATGGCCGCCATTGCCGGTACGCCGAACGCCGGCAAATCGAGCCTGCTCAACCGCCTGCTCCAGGAAGACCGGGCCATCGTCACCGATGTGCCGGGGACGACGCGGGATGTCCTGGAAGAATGGATTTCCCTCAAAGGCGTCCCGGTCTGCCTCGTCGATACGGCGGGTATCCGGGAAACAGACGATACCGTCGAAAAGATAGGCGTCACCAAGGCCAAGGCCTATATGGACAAAGCCGATATTATCCTGGTCGTCATCGACCGGTCCCGGCCCTTGTCCGATGAAGATAAGGCCATCCTGGAAGACACGAAGGATAAGAATGTCCTGGTCGTCCTCAACAAGACCGATCTAATGCCAGTCGTTACGGAAAAAGATTTAGCAGGCTATGGTCATCCCGTCCTCTCCTTGTCGGCTGGTACGGGTGACGGCCTGGATTCCCTGAAAGATAAATTGTTGTCCCTAGCCCTGTCCCATGCCGATACGGCAGGCAGTGCCCTGCTCACCAATACGCGCCACATCGAACTGGTGCGCCAGAGCCGGCAAGCCCTGCAGCGGGCCCTCGATTCCATCGAAGCCGGCATGCCCGTCGACTGTGCCGTCGTCGACCTGCGCGAAGCCTGGGAGCTTTTGGGCTCGATCACGGGCGATACGGTCCACGACGATATGGTCGAAGAAATATTCAGCCGATTCTGTTTAGGTAAATAAAGGGGTGTAACCATGTTTGTAGTCGATACATACGATGTCATCGTCATCGGTGCCGGCCATGCCGGCTGTGAAGCGGCCCTGGCCAGTGCCCGTCTGGGCGCCAAGACCCTGATGGCGACGTTGAACTTAGATAATATTGCCCTCATGCCCTGTAATCCCGCTGTCGGCGGGCCTGGGAAGAGCCATCTCGTCCGGGAAATCGACGCCCTGGGCGGTGAAATGGGCATCAATACGGATAAGACGTGCCTCCAGATGCGCATGCTCAACACCGGCAAAGGACCGGCTGTCTATTCCCTCCGGGCCCAGTCCGATAAGAAGATGTACCAGATGGCCATGACCAAGACCCTGGAAAACCAGGACCACCTCGACGTCAAGCAGCTCATGATCACAGACCTTCTCGTCGAAGACGGCGCCGTCACCGGTGTCCGGACGGAACTGGATGAAGTCTATAAAGCCAAGTGCGTCATCCTGGCGACGGGGACTTACCTCAAAGGGAAGATCATCATTGGCACCTGTACCTATTCCGGCGGCCCTATCGGCCAGCGCTCGGCTGAAGATTTGTCGGGGTCGCTCCTCAAGGCCGGCCTCAAGCTCATGCGCTTCAAGACCGGTACGCCGGCCCGCGTCGACCGCCGTACCCTGCGGACCGATGAAATGGCCAAGCAGGAAGGCGACAAAGACGGTCATGCCTTTTCCTTCCTGTCGGAACGGAAAGACCGCAACAAAGAATGTTGCTGGCTGACCTTTACCAACGAAGAAACGCATAAGATCATCCGCGACAACCTCGACCGGGCACCCATGTGCAATGGCATCATCACCGGCATCGGGCCGCGCTACTGCCCGTCCATCGAATCGAAGATCGTCCGCTTTGCCGATAAGAAGCGGCATCAGCTCTTCATCGAACCGGAAGGGGAATCGACGGAAGAAATGTACGTCCAGGGCATGAGCACCAGTATGCCTGCCGACGTCCAGTACGCCTTCCTGCGCACCATCCCGGGCCTGGAAGACGTCAAAATCATGCGCCCGGGCTATGCCATCGAATATGACTGCCTGGACCCGACGCAGCTCACGCCGTGGCTGGAAACGAAGAAGATTTCCGGCCTCTTCTCGGCAGGCCAGGCCAACGGGACCAGCGGTTACGAAGAAGCCGCCGCCCAGGGCCTCATGGCCGGCATCAACGCGGCCTTGAAGGTCCAGGGCAGGGAACCGTTCATCCTGACCCGCTCCGAAGCCTATATCGGCGTCCTCATCGACGATTTGGTCACAAAGGGGACGAATGAACCGTACCGCATCATGACCAGCCGCAGCGAATACCGCCTCATCCTGCGTCAGGACAATGCCGACCTGCGCCTGACCCAGAAGGGCTATGACCTGGGCCTGGTCACGCAGGAACGGTATGACCGCTTCACGGCCAAGAAACAGGCCATCGAAGAAGGCATCGCCGCTCTCCGGGCCATTTCCGTCACGCCGTCCAAGGCCAATCTGGAAAAATTGGAACGCCTGGGCACGGCACCCATCCACACGGCCATCACGGCCTACGACCTCCTGCGCCGCAACGATGTCGACTACGAGGCCCTGCGGACGGTCTTCGACCTGCCGGAACTGGCTGCCGACGTGGAAGAAGAAATCGAAATCATGATCAAGTACGAAGGCTATATCAGCCGCCAGATGGAACAAGTCGAAAAGATGAACCGCCTGGAACAGAAGAAGATGCCCGCCGATATCGTCTATGCCGATATCGACACCCTGTCGGCCGAAGCCAGGCAGAAACTCGATGAAATCCGGCCCTTGTCCTTAGGCCAGGCCAGCCGTATTTCCGGTGTGTCCCCGGCGGATATCACGGCCTTGCTCATCGTACTGGAACAGCACAGCCGGGAGGAAAAAAATCATGTTTCGCAGTGAATTAGAACAGGCCCTGAAGGCCATGGGCCTTACCGTGACAGACGGGCAGCTTTCCCAGTTCTGCGCTTTTAATGAAAGACTGGTGGAAACGAATAAAGTCATGAACCTGACGGCCATTACCGACCCGAAAGGCGTCGCCATCAAGCACATGGCCGACAGCCTGTCCTGTTATGACCCGGCTTATTTCAAAGAAGGCGCTCGTGTCCTCGATTTGGGGACTGGCGCCGGATTCCCCGGCCTGCCCCTGCTCATCTACCGGCCGGACTTGAACGTGACGTTCTTCGATTCCCTGCAAAAGCGCCTGACCTTCCTGGAAAACACGGTCAGCGATATAGGACTGACGGCGTCGTTCCTCCACGGCCGGGCCGAAGAAATGGCCCATAAGCCGGAATACCGCAGCGCTTTCGATATCGTCACCAGCCGGGCCGTCGCCCGCCTGAACATATTGGCCGAATGGGCCCTGCCTTACGTGAAGACCGGAGGCTATTTCATTTCCCTCAAAGGGGCCCAGTATGAAGACGAACTGGCAGAAGGCGAAAAAGCCCTGCAGATCCTGGGCGGCAAAGTCGCCGAAGTCCGGCCTGTCCACCTGCCGGGACTCGATGACGTCCGCGCCGTCCTTTACATCGAGAAAGTGAAGGAAAGCCCCAAAAAGTATCCCCGCAAGCCCAAGATGGCTGCGAAAAATCCCTTATAGAGAAAGAAGTGTATGCTATGTCTTTGAAAAGAATCTTCTGTCTGGCTGCAGCCGCCTGCCTGACCGTGTCGGCCGCCGTCTTTGCCGATACGCCGCAGCCGCCTGAAATCAGCGCTCATGCCGCCTATGTCATGGATGCCGATACGGGTGACACGCTCTATGCGAAAAATGCCGACGACCGGGCCTATCCGGGCAGTACGACGAAAATCATGACCGGTATCCTCGGCGTCGAATTGGGCAAGGCCCAGGGCAAAATGGACCAGCCCCTCAATATCACCAATGACGTCTACAACATCGAAAGCGATGCGTCTGTTCTGGGCATCGATCCTGGCGACCAGATTACCCTGCGCCATGCCCTGACCGGCATGATGACCGTATCCGGCTGTGATGCAGCCGTTGCCGTAGCCGAAACGGTTACGCCGACCCAGGCCGATTTCGTCGCCAAGATGAATGAAAAAGCAGCCGCCCTGGGCTGCACGAATACCCATTTCGCCAATCCCCATGGCCTGCCGGACAGCGATCACTATTCGACGGCCCGCGATATGGCGACGATTGCCGCTTATGGCATGAAAATGCCGGAATTCCGCGACATGGTCAGCCACAGTGAATACGACATGCCCTATATCAACGGCGGGTCCAAGCACTGCACGACGACGAACTATTTCCTGACCAGCGGCTTCCCAGGTGCCAACGGCATCAAGACCGGTACGACCAATGCCGGCGGTCCCTGCCTGGTCGCTTCGGCTACCCAGGATGGCCGGACGGTCATTGCTTCCATCATGAACTCGGACGACCGCTTCGGCGATGCCCAGAAATTGATGGCCTATGGTTTTTCCGTCCTGAAACCGGTCGAACCGGCAGAAAACGTCTATATCCTGCGTCAGGCACCGGCAGGCCAGACCTTGTCGGATATCAAGGAAAAACAGGCCCAGGCTGCTGAACTGGCATCGCAGCAGAAGCAGGAAGCAGCTACGGCTGCCGCTTCCACGGCTGCGGCCAAAGCGCCTGTCAAGACAGCTACAAAGGTAAAGACCGCAACGGAAACAGCTGCTAAAACGGCAGCCAAGACGACTGCGAAAACCGCTGCCAAAGCTGATACGGTGAAGACCAGTAAGCCGGCTGTTTCCAGCCAGCCTTACGTTCCCTTCTCGCCGGCTGCCTAAAAATGGATATTGACAATCTCCATCCATATTCGTATAATAAGCACATCAGCAGATTCGTACAGGACTGACGGAATCGAGTGGAGTAACCACGTGAACTGTACGGAGCTTTTCATGCCGACCGTCTGGGCAAGAGTATGCTACATATTCTTGAGCCAGGCGGCCGGTATTTTTTTTCGCCAGCCTGGCTCCTCACAAGGAGTGTTGTCTAAATGAAACGAAATCGCTGGCTCATCGCCCTGTCTGCCATGGGGCTCCACCTCTGTATCGGCAGTGTCTACGCCTGGAGCGTCCTCACCAAGCCCATCATGGAATCTATGGGATTCACCCTCAAGGAAACGACGTGGACCTTTTCCCTGGCCATCCTCTTTCTCGGCCTGTCGGCCGGCTTTTTGGGCAGTTTCGTCCAGAAAATCGGCCCCCGTAAGTCCGGCCTCTTATCCATGACCTGTTTCGTCACGGCCATGTTCGGCACGGCAGCGGCTCTCTATGCCCACAGCCTGCCCATGCTCTACGCTTTTTACGGCGTCATCGGCGGCGTCGGCCTGGGGACGGGCTATATCACGCCCGTATCGACACTGGTCAAATGGTTCCCGGAAAGTCGGGGCTTCGCTACGGGCCTGGCTATCATGGGCTTCGGCTTTGCCAGCCTCATCGCCGGTCCGGCCATGCAGCTGCTGGTCCAGCATTTTGGCTTAGTCGCTAACTTCATCATCCTCGGCTGCGTCTATATGGTCGTCATGACGGCTTCGTCGCTCTACCTGGCTCCGCCGGCAGCCGGAGACGTTCCGGCCAAGGCCGAAAAAGAATCTTCCGTCGAATACGCCGACGCCCAGCCGCAGTTCACCGTCCGCCGGGCCATGAAGACCTGGCAGTTCTACGCCATCTGGTGGCTCTTCTTCACCAACATCACCTGCGGTATCGCCCTGCTGTCCGTCGCTTCGCCCATGGCACAGGATGTCGTCGGCATGTCGCCTATGGCAGCGGCTTCCATGGTCGGCTTCATCGGCCTCATGAACGGCGCCGGCCGCATTGCCTGGGCGACCATATCCGACTACATCGGCCGCTCGGCTACGTATGTCCTCTTCTTTATCATTGAAATCCTGGCCTTCTGGCAGCTGGCTGGCGTTACGGGCGCCTTCAGTTTCCAGGTCCTGGTCCTGCTCATCATTTCCTGCTATGGCGGCGGCTTCTCGTGCATGCCGGCCTACCTCAGCGACCTCTTCGGTACGAAATACCTCAGTGCCATCCACGGCCGCATCCTCACGGCCTGGGGCGCTGCCGGCGTTGCCGGCCCCCTGGTCCTGTCGCTCATCAAAGAAAATACCAATAGTTATGCCGTCACCTTGTACTTCTTCGTCGGCGCCTTCACCGTCGCCCTGGCCCTGATGCTCTTCCTCAAATACCGCACCCGCCACGGCATCGCCCGCGTCGCAGAAGCACGGGGATGATCGTTCATCGTAGGCCGTAGGTCGTTCGGGCGCCCCACGGGTCGCCCCTACAACGAAAAAAGCTGTCGCTCATGCGGCAGCTTTTTTTCGATGAACGACGAACGATGAACGATGAACGAATCGCAGTCAGGCGACAAATAATCCAAGGCCTGTGGCCTCGTGCGTAAGGGACGCTCTTTAACCTCTCAGACCGCCTTCAGCGGCCAGCTCCCCTATAAAGGGGAGCCTTGGGCGTCCCGTTGTGAACAATGGAAGATATACTTAACTGATATATGTGGCATGGTTTTGCGACCTGCGACCGACGGCCTGCGTTCTCTTGGACTCAGATGCCGCTGTGCGGCGACAGACTCAAACTGACAACGACGCTTCGGGAAGCCCTCCGCGCGTAGCGGGCCGCCTTTACAGGCCGGCCCCTACGGAATCGCAGTCAGGAGATGTTGTGGATTTACGACGAACGATGAACGCATCACCATAGGCGATGTTATGGCAGAACCGTTATGGATTAACGGCAAATCATTCACGGCCTATGGCCTTGTGCGTAGGGGACGCTCTTTAACCTCTCAGACCGCCTTCAGCGGCCAGCTCCCCTATAAAGGGAGCCTTGGGCGGCCTGCCGCGAACAATGGGAGATATACTCAACTGGTCTATGAGGAATGGTTTTGCGACCTGCGAATAATGATATCAGCAAATGGCATTTCACGGGATTCCCACAACGGGCCGCCCAGCCTCTGCTGTCCGTTCCAGCAACCGTCTTGCGCCTCCCATTGGTCGGCACCCGACGGGCTGGAAAGGCTTTGGACGGCCCCTACAGCGACATCTGTGATGTCGCGGCGGCCTGCGGCCTGCGGGGCTGTCTCACGAAGGTTTCTGCCATCATGTGCCGTCCTTTTTTTATGGTTTGTAGCACGGAGTTTGTAGTTTGCAGAGAGGATTTTAAATTTAAAGCCATCTGCTAACCACTAACTGCTAGCCACTAACCACTTAAAGAGGCTGTCGCACCTGCGACAGCCCCTTTGCGTATGTGAATAAAATCACTTAATGAGTTGGACGCATAAATGAACGAAAATGATTGCTTTTTGATTATAATGAATGAATTTGATTGAAAATGATTGAATATAACGGTATAATGAGGCCAAAGGAGGATAAAAAGGGAAGTGATACGATGTTGACAGAAGAAAGACATGAAAAGATCATGCGTCTTGTCAATACGAGTGGGGCCGTTTCGGTTCAGGACTTAGTGAGTTTTCTGAACATTTCTGAATCGACGGTCCGTCGGGATTTACTCACGCTGGACCGGGAAGGCCGCCTGCGCCGCGTCCATGGCGGCGCCACGACGCTGCGCGATGATTCTTCATATGAAGCGGATATGGAAAATCTGCAGGACAAGTATTCTATTCATATGAGCGATAAACGCCGCATCGCCCAGTATGCGGCCAGCCTGATCAAGAAGGATGATTTCGTCTATCTCGACGCCGGTTCGACGACGGAACAGATGGCCGATTTCCTGGCCGGATCTGAAGCGACCTTCGTGACCAACAGCATCCCGCTGGCCCAGAAATTGGGGCGCAGCGGCAGCCACGTCTACATCCTGCCCGGACGGGTCAAAGGCGATACGGAAGCCATCGTCGGCAGTGATATGCGGGATATGATCGGCCGCTATCATTTCACCAAGGGCTTCTTCGGAGCCAATGGGATTGCTCCCCATTCCGGCTGTACGACGCCGGATGATGAAGAAGCTGTCTGTAAGCGCGCTGCCGTAGGCCAGTGCCTGGACCGCTTCGTCCTGGCCGATTCCAGTAAATTCGGTTTATCTTCGCACATTACATTTGCAGACTTATCAATGGTTACGCTGATTACGGCCAAAGATGAAGAACACGTCGATTACCGGCCTTATCAGCAGATTACGGAGGTGCATATCCTGTGATTTATACAGTTACGTTCAATCCATCGTTAGACTATGTCGTCCACATGAAGACCTTCACGGCCGGTGACATCAACCGGGCCGAACAGGAAATGATCTATCCCGGCGGCAAAGGCATCAACGTGTCCCTCGTCCTGGGAAACCTTCATATTCCTTCTAAGATGCTCGGTTTCATCGCTGGTTTCACAGGCCGGGAAATTGAACGCCTGGCCAAAATCAACGGCGGCGATACGGATTTCATCACCCTCGACGAAGGCTGCTCGCGCATCAACCTCAAAGTCAGCGCCGATGATGAAACGGCTGTCAATGGCATGGGACCGCATATTCCCGAAGAAAAACTGCAAGCCCTGCTGGCCCAGATCGATACCCTCAAAGCCGGTGACACCCTGGTACTGGCCGGCAGCATCCCCAGCGATATTCCCGATGATATTTACGAACAGATCCTCAAACGCCTCCAGGACCGCGATATCCGCGTCGTCGTCGATGCCACAGGCGACCTTTTGAAGAATGTCATCAAATATAGACCGTTCCTCATCAAACCGAATAACTTTGAATTAGGCGAATTGTTCAGCGTCGACCTCCATACGGATGAAGAAATCATCGTCTGCGCCAAACAGCTCCAGGCCATGGGGGCCCGCAACGTCCTCGTATCTCTCGGCGGTGACGGCGCCCTGCTCCTCGGCGAAGACGGCCAGGTCTACCGCCGCCAGTCCCCGAAAGGCACGCTGGTCAACTCCGTCGGTGCCGGCGACAGCATGGTCGCTGGGTTCCTGGCCGGTTTCGAAGCATCCAAGGGCGACCTCCAGGAAGCCTTGAAAATGGGCATCAGCGCCGGCAGTGCATCGGCCTTCCATGAATGGCTGGCTACGGAAGACGATATCAAGGAAGTATACGCTACCTTATAAAGAAACGCGCATTTTTGTGTAGAGAGTTGAGAAGAGAAGGAGAGAAATAATGCGTATTGTAGATTTACTCAAGAAACAGAGCATCGACCTCAATGCGTCTGTAGCCGACAAGGCCGCTGCCATCGACCACCTGGTCGACCTCATGGCCGCCGGCGGCAACCTGAACGACAAAGAGCTGTACAAGCAGCGCGTCCTCGCCCGTGAACAAGAAGGCAGTACGGGTATCGGCGAAGGCATCGCCATTCCCCACGCCAAGACGGAAGCCGTCAACGAACCGGGCCTGGCTTCGATGATCGTCCGCGACGGCGTCGACTACGAAAGCCTCGACGACGAACCGGCTCACTTGTTCTTCCTCATCGCCGCTCCGGCTGGCGGTGCCAACGTCCATCTGGAAGTCTTGAGCCGTCTGAGCCGTATGCTCATGGACGACGATTTCCGCGACAACCTGATGAAGGCCCAGACGCCGGAAGAATACCTGGCTATCATCGACAAGGCCGAAGCCGAACAGGTCGCAGCTGAAGAAGCAGAAGTTGCCGCTGAAGCCGCTGCCGAAGAAGCACCGGCTGAAACGGAAACGGCCGCTCCGTCGGATCGTCCCTACGTCATCGGCGTCACGGCCTGCCCGACGGGCATTGCCCACACCTACATGGCAGCAGAAGCCCTGGAAAACAAAGCCGCTGCCATGGGCGTCGACATCAAAATCGAAACGAATGGTTCCGGCGGTGTCAAGAACCACCTGACCCAGGCCGATATCGACCGCGCTGTCGGCGTCATCGTCGCCTGCGATAAAGACGTGCCGGTCCAGCGTTTTGCCGGCAAACCGGTCATCTTCACGAAAGTCGCCAACGGCATCAAAATCCCGGAAGAACTCATCCAGACCGTCCTCGACGGCAAAGCACCCATTTATCAGGGCAATGAATCGTCGTCGGAAGCCGTCGATGTCGAAAGCGCTGAAAAAGAAAGCGTCGGCCGTCAGATTTATAAGCACTTGATGAACGGCGTATCCCATATGCTTCCCTTCGTCATTGGCGGCGGGATCCTCATCGCCCTGGCTTTCCTCTGCGACATGGATAACGCCGGTACGGCCAACTTCGGCAGCGGCACGCCGCTGGCTGCCTTCCTGAAAAATGTCGGCGGCCTGTCCTTCAGCATGATGATGCCTATCCTGGCAGGCTATATCGCCATGAGTATCGGTGAAAGGCCGGCTCTCATGCCCGGTATCGTCGGCGGTTTCCTGGCAACGACAGGCGGTTCCGGTTTCTTCGGCGCCCTCTTTGCCGGCTTCATCGCAGGCTATCTCATCATTTTCCTGAAAAAAGCCCTGGCCCATCTGCCGGAAGCGCTGGACGGCACGAAGTCCATCCTCTTCTATCCGGTCCTCGGCCTGGTCCTCATCGGCGTCATCATGACTTATATCATCAATCCGCCGACTTCTGTTTTCAATACGTGGCTCTTCGACGTCCTCAACAGCATGACCACATCGAGCCGTATCGTCCTCGGCTTCATCCTCGGCGGCATGATGTCCATCGACTTCGGCGGCCCGATCAACAAAGCCGCTTACGTTTTCGGTACGGCCTCGCTCATGAGTGCCAGCGGTCAGGCTGTCAGCTCGGGCATCATGGCTTCGGTCATGGTCGGCGGCATGGTTCCGCCTCTGGCTATCGCCCTGGCTATGCTCATCTTTAAAGGCAAATTCACACCGAAAGAACGCCAGTCGACGATTACCAACTTCATCATGGGCCTGTCCTTCATCACCGAAGGGGCCATTCCTTTCGCCGCATCGGACCCGGTCCACGTCATCCCGCCCTGCGCTATCGGTGCCGCTGTTGCCGGTGCCTTGTCGATGCTCTTCAACTGTGCCCTTCCGGCTCCTCACGGCGGTATCTTCGTCTTCGGTGTCATCACCAACTGGCCTATGTACATCGTCGCCTTAGTGGCCGGCGTCATCGTCGCAGCTATCCTGCTCGGTATTTTCCGCAAAAAACGTCCGCAAGACTGATTGCGTTATCGCTATAAATCGTATACACTATATTATGTAGCTTTATCTCATCTTCTATATTTCCTAAAAGGAGGAATTTGTCATGAAAGAATTTGAATTTGTTGTCACTGATCCCCAGGGTATCCACGCTCGTCCGGCAGGCCTTTTGGTCAAAGAAGCAAAAAAATTTGAATCCAATATCAGCGTATTCAAAGGCGCCCGCAAAGGCGATTTGAAGAAAATCTTCACCGTCATGGCTCTCGGCGTAAAACAGGGCGAAACGATTAAAGTACAAGTAGAAGGCGCAGACGAAGAACAGGCAGCTAGTACTGTAGAAGCCTTCTTGAAAGAAAACTTCTAATTTCTTTGAGGGGGAAAGTACATGCTGACGTTAAAAGGTAAAAGTGTCTTCTCCGGTATCAGCATCGGACCGCTGGCACTGTTCCATCGTAATACGATTTCTACGGCCGTACGGCCAATCGAAGACGTCGATGCCGAAATCGCGCGTTTCCAGAAAGCCCGCGAAGAAGCTATCGGCCAGCTCAAGGACTTGTATGTCAAGGCTGTAGACAAAGTCGGTGAAGAACAAGCCGCTGTCTTTGAAGTCCATCAGATGATGCTTGATGACGATGACTATATCGAAGGTATTGAAACCAAGATCCGCGATGAAAAAATGAATGCTGAAGCCGCTGTCGACCAGACGGCTCAGGAATTTGCTGAAATGTTCCGTTCCATGGAAGATGCTTATATGCAGGCCCGCGCAGCCGACGTCCTCGACATCTCCCGCCGTGTAGAACAGCAGCTCTGCGGCGGTCCGGGAATCGACTTCAGCAATTATGACCACGTCATCATCGCAGCCGATGACCTGGCTCCCAGCGAAACGTTACAGCTCGATACGGATAAGATTCTCGGCTTTGTTACGTCAGCAGGCAGCACGAACTCGCATACGGCCATCCTGGCCCGTACCCTGGGCATCGCTGCCGTCGTCAGCACGGGCACACAGCTCCACAATGACGTCGACAACATGACGGCCATCATCGATGGCACGACGGGCACGGTCTACATCAATCCGGATGAAGAAACCATGGCGGCCATGAAGCAGAAACAGAAGGAAGAAGAACTTCGCGTAGCCGCTCTGGAACAGGTACGCGGCGTCCCGACGGTTACCAAAGATGGCAAGAAAATCAACCTTTATGCCAATATCGGCAACCCTGGCAATCTGCCGCAGGTCCTGGCCAACGACGCCGAAGGCATCGGCCTCTTCCGCAGCGAATTCCTGTATCTCGAAAGCAGCGATTATCCGACGGAAGACCAGCAGTTCGAAGCCTATAAACAGGCTGCTGAAGCCCTGCAGGGCAAGACCGTCGTCATCCGTACCCTGGATATCGGCGCCGACAAGAAAGTCGACTACTTCCAGCTCGACCCGGAAGAAAACCCGGCCATGGGCATGCGTGCTATCCGCATCTGCCTGACCCGCGTCGACCTCTTCAAGACGCAGCTCCGCGCTCTCCTGCGCGCTTCGGCTTATGGCAAGATCGCCATCATGTTCCCGATGATCATTTCCGTCTGGGAAGTACAGCGGTGCAAAGAAATCCTTAACGAAGTCCGTCAGGAATTGGATGAAAAAGGCATTGCCTACGATAAAGATATGGAAATCGGCATCATGGTCGAAACACCGGCTGCTGCCGTCATGAGTGAAGAACTGGCTAAGGAAGTCGACTTCTTCAGCATCGGTTCCAACGACTTGACCCAGTATACCCTGGCCATCGACCGTCAGCAGACCCAGCTCGATGCCTTCTTCGATCCCCATCATCCGGCTGTCCTCAAACTCATCCAGATGACCATCGAAAATGGCCACAAAGCCGGCATCTGGGTCGGCATCTGCGGCGAACTCGGTGCAGACCTGACACTGACCGAAACGTTCCTGCGCATGGGCGTAGACGAACTCTCCGTCAGCCCACCGTCGGTCCTGCCGCTCCGTGAAAAAGTACGCTCTCTTGATTTGAGCAAGTAATAAAAAAGGTCTTGTCGCGATGCGACAGACCTTTTTAGCTGTTAGCCACCTGCCTCCCCTGTGAAGGGGAGCTTTTTGGCATTGTAGGGGTCGCCACGTGCGAGCCCCTACGACCTGATAACCATTACTTCAGCACTTCTTCCGAGCTGGTCGGGAGGTTAGGCATATCGGTGTTGAACCATTTTTTGTAGATTTTCTGGAATTCGCCCGATTCTTTCAGTTTGGCCATGGCGTCGTTGACTTGTTTCAACAATTCCTTGTTGTCCTTGTTGATGGCGAAGGCCAGGTATTCCGGTTTGGTATCGGGGATATTGATGACATCGAATTTATCTTTGCCGTCCTGGGTCAGGAAGTAATCGGCAACCGGTTTGTCGAGGATGGCTGCCGGCGAACCGCCGACCTGGAGTTCCATGATGGCTTCGGAGTTATTGTCGAACTGTTTGATCGTATAGCCCTGTTCTTCGGCATATTTAGCGCCAGTCGTACCGATCTGGACGGCAATCTGTTTGCCCTGCAGGTCGGCTACGGAATGGACGCCGCTGTTTTTCGGCGTCAAGATGACCAGTTTCGATTCGTAGAACGGAGCGGCAAAGGCGACTTTCTGGGCCCGTTCCTTGGTGACAGTCATGCCCGTAGCGGCGATATCCATGTCACCCTGCTGGATGATGGGGATGATACCGGAAAAAGCGATGTTGTTGAATTCGACATCACGGCCCATTTCTTTGGCTACGGCGCGGATCAGGTCCATTTCAAAGCCCTTATATTCCGTCGATTGGTCGTTATCCTTGAATTCAAAAGGAACAAACGTCGCATTGGTAGCGACGCGAAGCGGTTTCTTCGTATCGTTGGCAGCATCTTTCTTGTCACTGCCGCAGCCGGCCAGCATCGAAGCGGCTAATACGCCTGTAAGCAAAGCAGCACCTAATTTTTTCGTATCCATACAATCCCCTCCAGAAATTGAATAAAAATAAATTTATGTTTATTATTATACCATCTTGTGGGAAAAAGTAAAGGGCTTGTCGCTTGCGACAAGCCCTTTATCGTTGTTCGTGATTCGTGATTCGTAGGGGCGACCACGTGGGGCGCCCGCTCCTGGGGATGTACAAATCTTCCGGCTACGGCTAATCTGCTGGAGAAATCGTACATATCCCGAAGCGGGCCGCCACTAGCCACTAGCCACTAACCACTAACCACGATTAAACGGGATTCCCACAAGCGGGCCGCCCTTTGGGCGGCCCCTATAAGCTGCTTGTTGCTACTCCTTCAACTCCGGCATCTTGATAGGTGTCTTATCGATGAGGCGGACGACGAGGAGGGTGATGATGCAGATGATCCATTCAAAATAAATGACGTGGGGCAGGACGTGGATCTGCGGGCAGAGCTGCCAGGCAAAGAGGCCGATGATGCCGACCAGGGTCGTCCAGAAGGCCGTGTTCTTGCGGCACAGGGACGGGCAGAACATGGTGCAAAGGAAGACCAGCGTGAAGGCCGTCGTCAGGCTCAAACCGATGAGCATGACTTTGACGATGCCGACGGCGTTGAAGGCCAGCCACAACGTACCGGCGCCGATGATAAGGATGATTAGGCGGTTGGCCTTGACGTAGCTTGCTTCGGAAATATCCGGTTTGATAAAACGTTTAAAAATGTCCTGAGAGATGAGGGTACCGGCGCCGAGGAGAATCGTGCAGGCCGTCGATACATCGGCCGCCCAGAGGGCAGCCAGGGTCATCCCTGACGAGAACGGGTCGAGACTCATGATGATCTGCGGCAGAGCCATGGTCGGATTGATGCCCGGGAACTGGGCTTTGGCAGCCAGGCCGAGGATAGCCGACAAGAAGCCGACCGGGAAGATGAGCAGGCCGCCGAGGATGAAGCCCCTGCGGGCTGCCTTGGCGTTCTTGGCGCCGCAGGCAATCTGGACCGGCCCCTGAGCCGTGATGGCCTGGGTCGTCATGACGATGATCCAGCCCAGGAGTACGGCAAAGGACAGGCCGCCCATGGGCGAGAACCAGTTAAAATCCGCTGCCGGCAGGGCTGCGTTGATGCCGCTGATGCCGCCGTCGCGGAGAAGGATTCGGACGAGGGAATAGAGGATGCCGAGGTAAATGACGGTGACGCTGAGGATATTCGATAAACCGGAAGACCAGAGGCCGCCGATGGCCGTGATGCCGACGAAGACGACGGCACTGGTAATCATGCCGGCATGCATGGAGAAGATATCTGGCATGAGGGCGTGTAAAATCGAACCGCCGGCGACGTACTGCAGGGACGTGATGCAGATCATGATCAGGGACAGGCCGATGACGCTGATGATGCGGGCTTTTTTATCGTAACTCCGTTCAAAGAGTTCCGGAATGGTCGTACAGTTCAGGGAACGGTACTTGCCGGCAGCGACGAAACCCATGATGATGGCGCCGATAGCCCAGGCCGCATTGTACCAGCCGGCAGCCAGGCCGATTTTCGTCGCACTTTCAGCGACGCCGACGGTCGAAGCCGCGCCGACGGCCATACCCGTGATACTGACGGCGACCAGGCCCGTAGAAAACTGGCGCCCTGCAAATAAATACTCTGTCGGGTTCTGACTGGCCCGGCGTTTGACATAGAAAGAAATGGCAAATAATAAAATGATGTATAAGATGACAATACACAATTGAATCGACATTTTCTCTCCATCCTCCTTTGACTTATAAATTTAAAAATTTGCAACCTTAGTTCCGTCTGTGGGAACATAATATGCCAATAATTAACGTTATTATAGGCTAAAACGAAGAAAAATACAAGAAGAGAGAAAACGCAGGCCGCAGTTCGCAGGGGCCGTCCCCAAGGTCGGCCTGCGTTTTCGTAGGGGCTTGCACGTGGCAAGCCAGTTGGAAATTTGAATAATTCTCCTATCAGGAGCTGTAGGATTCCCCAATCGTCTTGCTAAGAAAGTCGTCCACACTCCTAACGGGTCGCCCACGGGCGCCCCCTACAGCGTAAAAAAGGGCTTGTCGCCGTGCGACAAGCCCTTT